>JAGQPO010000336.1 GCA_020426665.1 Planctomycetales bacterium | reverse complement strand
CCATCAGGCATTGGCGACCGAAGTCATCGGTTTTGGGGCTGCCAATCCCGTAATGCTTCAAGGTGGATGCAGATTCTGAAGCCAGGTCCAGCACCTCCGGTACGGCGGCCTGCATCCGGTATCCAAGTTCAAACGATTCGATCACACCTTCGAGCTGGCTGTTGGAGGGATGATTGTCGGCGGCCCTGCGATTCATCGATTGCAACAGATCAAGTTGTTTTCGCTGCAGATCACCTTCGAGTCGCGGATTTTTGATATTGCCAATCGCATCGCCGGACTGCACGTCGTTGATCGCAGTTCCCTGGTAGACCGCCGGTAAAAACGCGCTGCCGTAGTTCTGTGCACCGCCCAGCCGCGCGGGCGGCTTAATGGTGATGAAACCCGGCAAATCTTGGCTATCCGTGCCCAATCCGTACAAAACCCATGCGCCCATCGATGGACGGACGAACTGGAAGTTGCCGGTATGTAATTGAACGAGCGCTTGCGGATGGTTGGGGATATCGGTGTGGGAACCATTCAGCACGCACAAGTCATCGGCATGTTTCGAAAGCAGCGGGTATAACTCGGAAATCTGCAATCCACTCTGGCCATGGCGATCAAACTTCCACGGCGATTTCATCAGCTTGCGCCCCTTTTGCGAGTTCAGGCCTTTAACCGCGTCGCCGGGGCTCTTGCCGTCGAACTTTTCAAGCTCCGGCTTGTAGTCAAACGTATCGACATGCGAAGGGCCGCCGCGCATACACAAGAAAATCACCCGTTTTGCTTTTGCCGCAAAGTGGGGCGTTTTGGGGTCAAGCGGGTTTGAGTATTCCTGTGTTGCCGCTTGAGTTGCCAATGCCGAGAATGCAAGGTAGCCGAATCCGCATCCCGATGTTTTTAGTGCATTGCGCCGTGAAATCATGCGTGAAATCATGGTAGTGCTCGTTTACAGATGGATCGATAAATTGAAGGAATAGGAATCGGACGATTTTTAGTTCAGGTAGCGAAATTCGGACGACGCAAACAGAGTCTGACAGAACCCAGCCCACGCAAATTCATTTGATTCATCATCGTCCAATCGGTCGTTGCTGACCAATTGCCGCTGCGTCATCTGGACGTAGTCCAACACGCGATCGATTTCCGATTCGCTTGGCGTTCGCGAAAGTGTCAACCGATACGCCAAACGCACCCGATCACGCGGGTCATCGCCATTGGCGGCAATCCGTTGGGCGAGTTTCGACGCGCTTTCAATCACCTGCGGATTGTTCATCATGAACAGTGCCTGGGTGGGTACGGTGGTCACATTTCGGACGCCACCAATGATGCTGGGTTCGGGGAAATCAAACAGGCTTAACATTTCCGGCACGCCACCGCGTAAGATCGGCAGATAGACGCTTCGCGAGACCTGTTGCATGGCCGCGTCATCCGATTTCAGGTTTCGCCCAATGATGCCTTCTCCCATCCGCTGGACCGGCGATCCCGTCGGCGGTTGAAGGTCCAGCCGGCCGCTGGAGAACAGCATCGCGTCTCGGATCGCTTCGGCTTCGAGTCTTCGTTGGTTCATCCTCCACAGAAGTTCGTTTCCTGGGTCGGCCGCCAGGGCATCGGCATCATCGTCACAGGAGAGGCGATAAACGTGACTGGTCATGATGGTTCGAATCAGGTCTTTGACGGACCAGCCTTGCCGGACGAATTGTGTCGCCAAATGATCCAGCAACAACGGATGAGTCGGGCGGTCGCCGTTGGCGCCAAAGTTGTTCACGGTGTTGACGATACCTCGCCCGAACAGATGTTGCCAAACGCGATTGACCGCAACGCGGGCGACCAAAGGATTGCCGGGCGACACCATCCACTGGGCCAACTCAACTCGTCCGCTTTGTTCGGGTCGCAGGTCGGGCGATTTTTCAAGCGATGCAATCGTCAGAAAACCACGTGGGATTTCTTTGCCGTATTCGTCCGGCTCGCCACGAATCCGCAGTTTCGTGTCGCCGATCTGATTGGCTTCGGCAACAGCCATCACCAACATCGCTTCTTTCGCCGCAACGTCGTCGGGTTGCGTGGCCTGTTTTAAGCGGGCGCGAGCGCGGCGGAGGTCGTCCCGGGTCTCATCAAGTCGTTTCTGTGTCGCGACCTTGGTTTGCGCGTTTTTCGGTTTTTTCAACTGCTGCTCAAGACTCGCCAGTTTCTTCTCCAACGCTTTGACTTGGGTTCGATACTGTTTTTCTTGTTTATTACCGCCCGCACCGCCACCGACGGCAACCGTCGAGACGGATTCGCCGTTGATCGCCAACAGACGTCCGGGGTTTCGGTTGCCGTTCGTTTTGGAGGTACCGTACAGCGTCTCGGTACTCGTGAAAATTCCCGCCAGAGAGTAGTACTCGCTTTGCGGGATCGGATCAAACTTGTGATCATGGCAGCGGGCACAGCTGGCCGTCAGCCCCAGGAACGCACGCGAAACAACATCGATTTGTTCGTCAACGACATCCATTTGGAACTTTTCTTTCTTCGTCTCGTTCAACGATTTCGGTCCCAGAGCCAGCATCCCGGTCGCGATCAATTGGCGATTTCGCTGGTCTATTGAATCGTATGACAGCAGGTCGCCGGCGATTTGTTCGCGGATAAACTGGTCATAGGGTCGATCATCGTTCAAAGCATCGATCACGTAGTCACGATAATGCCACGCGCGTGTAAAAGTGCCGTTGCGTTCCATGCCGGTTGATTCGGCATAACGGACGACGTCTAACCAATGCCGTCCCCAGCGTTCACCGAAATGACGGCTGTCCAACAACGTGTCGACCAACGATCCGACGGCTTGATCCGGATCCTGTTTCATCGCCCGGTTGAAAGCGTCTAATTGGTCTGGTGTTGGTGGCAACCCGATCAAATCAAAATAGATGCGTCGTGCGAGGACGTCGCTGTCGGCGTCATCGACGGGTTTGATTTGCGCCGCTTCCAAACGCGACAAAACGAACGCGTCGATGTCATTCTTGATCCAAGATGCGTTCTTGATCGCTGGCACGGCCGGTGAAGCGATTCCCTGGAACGACCAGAATTCGCGGGCGCGTTCAAAGTCGATGTCGCGACGAATCATGGCGCTTTTTCCATCGCGCGGATCGATCGCTCCCATTTGAATCCATTTTTCGAAATCCGCGATCACGTGGTCCGGCAGCTTTTCGTCCGGCGGCATTTCGATCGAATCATGTCGCAACGCGTTCATGATCAAACTGTCTGCCAATTCACCGGGGACCACTGCATGCCCAGTCTCCCCGCCACGACGAATCCCTTCGCGCGTGTCCAACAGCAAGCCGCCTTCAGGTTCCTTGGATGTTGCCGAATGACATTCGTAACAATGTTCGATCAGCACCGGGCGAATCTTCGATTCAAAAAATGCCACTTGCTCGGTGTCATCGGCCGCGGAAACGCAGTCCCAAACGGGTGATACGAAGAGGTAACCGACAGCAATGGCGGATAAGATGCGGAGACGCATAGCGGTATTGCGAAAGCGGTGACGGGGCGGGGAAGCTTGAACGGGCGCAGCGGAGCATCGCCCAGTATACCGCACTCCGACCCCAAAACGCTTGATCAATTTTGAAGCCGTGCTTTTGTGGGGCTCGTCGGGATTTCACAACCCGAACGGGTCAGTTTTGAAATTGCGCTTTTGCAACAAACCTCTGCTAAAGACGGGGAAAACCGGTGGTGACTGGTCCCTCGCTCACGCGTTCGGGTTAGGAAAAACCAATGCCTCACGCAAAAGCGAAACTTCAAAACTGACGCATAGGTATTTGATGAAACCGGAAGATGATTCAGTAACAGTTCCTTAGCCGCCGGGGTTGGAAAACACGGCCAATCCGAAGCCGAGCTGCCAATCGTCCGCGGTTCTGCCTTCGGTGGTGACCATGTAGCGTCCATAGCTGGTCAGGCGGATTTGCGGCGTCCACCAAAAATGGGCGCCGACTTCGGGGTAAACAGCCGCCATTGCACCGGAGAATCTCTTTTTCTTTTCACCCCATTCATCGATCGATCCGTCGTCATCGTTGTCTTGCCAATCGTCGTCCGCCAGGACGGATTCACGGGCGTATCCGGCGTACATTCCGGCACCGACAAAGGGGGCCAATCGCGTCGGCGTTTGCAGTCGCAATCCGGTGTCCAGTCCGGTGAACCAGTCGTCGCCATTGCCCATTCCCATCAACGACGCCCGCCCGGTCAGGTAGCTGGTGAAGTAGGCTTCCGCGCCCACGTCGATAGCCGCAAGGCCGTGATCCGCGTCGGAGCGTTTTGCATAACCGCCGGATACAAACAGCCCCGAAGCGTCTTCTTGGAATCTGGCATCGACTGCCTGTTTTAATTTGCCAAGAACATCACTCTTCTCGGCGCCGTCACAGTACATCTCGGCATACTCTGGATCGCTCATCGCCCAACGAGACTTCAAGATCCCCGTAGGCAACGCGCAGCCGGATTGACCAAACAGCCCCGCGACCAGCAGCACTGCAGCGATGAAGTGTCGATTGTTTGCGTGAATTGGACAAATCACCAAGGTGGTATCCCCGCAGGCAACCCTTCAAAATGATCGGAATGTAGGCCTCAACAACACCTTCGTTAGCAAGATCGTCATGGATCGGTCAACAGGGAAGGTTTCAATCTATTGCCGAGGGGACCAGGACTAAATGGCAGAGGGTCCCTCGCTGACGCATTCGGGTTATGGCAGATCGATCAATCGCTTTCTTAGTTTGCGCAGCACTCGCGATTTCGCTTGATAGACGCTTGCGATGGCCAGTCCCGTCGTTTCAGCGACCTGTGCGGCGGACCGGTTTTCGATCGTCGTCAACCAAAACGCTTGCCAGGTCAGCGGTTCAAATTCGACCTCAACGGATTTCAGAACCTGGCGAACCAGCGGGCTATTGATCGAATCACCGTCGATCGACTCGTCCAGTGAATCGGCCTGTTGTTGCAGCCGATCGAAAGCTTCGGTGCCGCCTTCGGCACGCTGGCCGCCGGCGAGTTTGCGAAAATGATCGCGGACTCGGTTCCTGGTGATTGTCGCCAGCCAACTGCGGAAACTGCCGGATTCTTTCTGCGGCTGAAAAGTGGCAATTCCTCTTGCGACCGACGAAAACACCTC
>JAGQPO010000335.1 GCA_020426665.1 Planctomycetales bacterium | reverse complement strand
CGTGAATCGGAAGCCGCTTGAAGGTGCCGGGAAGCTGTCCGAAAGCGATGCGGAAGCTTGGCTGCCGAGGCCGGAAGGTTTCGGTCATAGGGTCTTTGTCGCCGAACACTCCGTGGTCGGCTTTTGAAGCGTCTGCTTCAAACGGTCTCTGACTGGCGTCAGGATTTCCGACCACGGAGTGTTCGGCGACATTTCCCGAGCCGATGACGCGACAGTACGCTGCCTGACGGTTTGTGGATTAGGAAGTGAACGAAAGAGTGGAGTGTTTTGTTGTTAGCATGCGTTTTCTAAAAACAAAACGTCAGCTCCTGCTGGACAAGCCAGCAGGGGACCGGGTGCTGCGCCTACGCCCCATGTCGGCTTGTCCGACATGGTCGCACATTTTGCACTTAGCAAACGCAGGACACGAATATCGGCTCCAGTGTATCGGCTAAGTGCCATCCCGTTCCCGCGCAGCATAAAACCGATTTGCACCAAACGGAATCGTCCGTAAAACATCCAAGCACGACGTCAGGCGTCTCACCTGATCACATTTGTTGTTCCAGCGTTTTGTCGATTTACGGGGCTGGTTCCAACAACTCCAGTTCCGATTCGATCAATGGCGGGTCGGTCGTCATAGGTTGTGGCAACGTCTCGGGAAGATCTTCCATTTCCACGTTGCTACCGGAGCGACCCGGACTACCCGACGGGTTAAACTCGCCGGGTGGGAAGTATTCGGGATCGATCGCTTCGTATCCGGTCAGCATGTCCAGCCCGGATTCGGCGTTCAACCAGTTTCCGTTTTCATCCAGATACAGCATCTCCAACGCCGCGAACAACCGCATTTTCTGCACACGATATTCAACCCAGTTGACGATCAAGCTGTTCTTTGCGTCCAGCATGCCCTGCAAGGCTTGAAGCAGAACAAGTGTCAAATTGGAATCGGCTTCCCGGCTTTGCCGCAGTTGAATCTGAGCTTGTTCTACCAAACGCGTCGCGGAAACAACTTGCTGCCTCGCGATCTGGAAGTTCAAACGACTCAATTCTAAACTGCGCAGCACCTGTCGAACTTCGTTGGCAATGCTGTCTTTGTTGGCGAGAAAATTACGGCTGGACTGTTGATATGCAATCTGGGTGGCGCGATAGTTATTGCGTTCGTTCAACCGATTCAATGGCCCATCAAATTGCACCCCCACCGAGTACCGATTGTTGGCCGAGTCCAACTTAAACGGACTGTTCGAGTCGGGATCACTTCCGACCGTTACCCCTCCGGTAAGATTCAAGTCGCTCTCCAAAGCATCGGCGGCAACCTCCACCTTGCGAAACGCGTCCATCACCCGGGCCTTGCTGTTCATCAGATCCAAACGATTATGATGCGCGAACGTGATCGCAGTTTCTGACGCGATCGAGAGGGGCTCGATATCGATCAAGAACAATTTGATTTGCGTTTGAGCGACATACAGTTCAGCGATCCCTCCCCTTAAGTGCTTGCCGATCGCTTCTTCCAGCTTTTTCCATGCCACAATCGCCGTACTGTCTGTTTCGTTCGGAAGAATCATTTCCATCGTGATGTCTTCGAACGACTCATGTTTTTCCAAGATCTCCTTCAAGGTCGTTTCATCTTGTTTTGCATCCGACTCTTGGGGAGGATTCAATTCGTAATCAACGATCGCTTTTAATACTTCGGCGTTGAATTCATCTCGCTGGGCTAGAGTCTTTCGCAGTTCAGATAGCGACTGTTCGATGCGGCCTGAAAGTTGCCGCTGCTGGTCGAAATCCAGTTGATCGTCTTCAGAAAGCTTGGTCACGTCGGTGCTGTCGAGCCGCGCTGTCCACAGCGCCAAGTCGGATTCAGTACTCGGCAGCATCTCTGCCAGTCGGTCACGCATTTTGACGTAACGTTCGTAGTGCTCCTTCAACGTCGCCACCGGTGCTTGGGACGGCGGGACGTATTGCACCAGAGATTGCAACAAATCTTGAGCCTCTTCCTGAAGATCCTCTAAGTCTTGACTGACCAATTCGAAGGGTTTCAGCAACGATTCGTCGATCTTGAATGATACCCACGACGGCAGGCCGAGCGTAAACTTGTATTGGTCCTGAGTTGCGATCAGAGCCTGCTCGGATGTCAAAAGCGTTCGACGACCGTTTTGATATTGTTGAAAGACTTGGTCGACTTGTACCTGCGAGGCCATACCCAGCGTCGCGTTGAACCCGGTTTCAACAAGATTCTGGCGCAAGTTTTCGACGTTCGTTTCGGTGTTGCGAATGGCTTGGGCACGTGTCAACAAATCCAGATAACTTTCGGTCAAATCGACATAGAACAGTCGTCGGAAACGGGCGAAGTCGCGAACACTGTAAAGTAGATTCCGCTCGGCTTGCGTCAGGTTCTCGAGTCGTACATGCCGGAATGCACCACGCAACAACGGTTGTGTAAACGTTGATACGATCGCCGCCGAGCCGAATTGGCTGCCGTTGCCGGCGAAATTCCAAGACAAACCGTTCACCAGCTGCGTCGCAAACTCTCCGCCGCCGGCCAGATTACGGCTGAACCCAAGTCGATCGGAAAGCGCTAGCACTCGATCGCCCGAAAGGTCGGTGCCCTGGGCCGTGTACCCGCCGCCAACGCCCCCGAACCATTGCGTGTCAAACTCGAACCGATTACCCGACAGGTCGAGCGCCGTTAAGTAAACATTTTCGAATTCGGTCTGGTAATCGCGACTGTGCAACAATCCCAACTCAATCGCCAACGGCTGGGTCAATTCAATTTGCCCCTCCGCGTTACGAGGCAACAGGTCCATCCAAATCGGATTCTCTACGTTGCCTCGCGTTGAGATTCGCTGGTAATACGGAATCTCTTTGCAATCGGGATTGACCATGTAACGTTGCGCCGCCGGATCATCCGGAGGCTTGGGACCACAGTCGACTTCGTTGGCCAAATACATGCGTGAGCGGCGATCCGGTTCGACGTTGCGGTTGGGCAACAACCACAGCGGGTCCGATTCGCGGCTTTCGATCAAGCAGTAGGCTTCCGCGTCGGCCGCCTGTCGGTACTTCGAACGGGCGCAGCCAGAAACGATGCCCATCGCAGGCAACATCGCCAAAGCGAGAACAGACAGCCAGCTGACCGCGATGTCGCGACCGTGTTTCCGGTCAGTCGTGCCGGGATACCCCATGCGGAAAGATTCCAAAATGCTTGCATTGTCCAAGTCGATTATTCGCTACAAGCTTTATCGGACGATCTACCGGCGGTGTTTGGCCCATCGTCACAATCACCCCCCCGGCAATGAGCTCGCTCGGCGAAATCTGGTCGACTCTAACGATTGACGAAGCTTCTCCAGCGTTGCCGGCGACGAACGCTGACGAGCGTGATGCCGGAAGTTGGGTCAAAAATTTGGGGGTCAAAATATGTGGGGGCAAAAATTGCCAGAACGTCGAACACGATTGTATTTTTTGACCTGCCATTTTTTGACCCAACCGCCCCCCCTTGAACAATCTTTCGCATAGTTTCGTCGCTAATTTGACTGATCGAATCCCTGGCCTGTGGAGGTTACAATGGAGATCCATCCCTCCTTCCGTTGCATTCCCCCCGCCCCTATGTCACGCCATTGCCCGCCAGTGATGCGATCTAAAGCTCTAGCCCTCTGCCGGCTCATCGCGGCCGTGTCAGCCATCTTACTGGTGACTCCCCTCGCGAAAGCACAGACGTTGGACTTTGCAAAAGACGTCTACCCGATTTTGCAACGTTCCTGCTTCGAATGTCACGGCGCCGAAAAACAGGAAGCAGGTTTGCGACTGGACCGACGCGATGACGCGCTGGAATCAGGATCCATCGAGGCTGGCGATCCCAATCAAAGCGAGTTGCTTCGCCGCGTCTTGCTGCCTGCCGGTCACGATGAATTGATGCCCGCAGTCGGCGATCCGTTGCCAATGGATCAAGTTGATGTGTTGCGACGTTGGATCGCTGCGGGTGCCACTTGGCCGGAGGAATTTAAAGCTGGACGCCATTGGGCATACATCGCCCCCGAGCGTCCAGTCATCGCCGACGCGCAAGAAGGCGACACGTGGGTACGGTCACCGATCGACCATTTCGTGTTGCGTCAGTTGCGACAACATCACCTTGAGCCCGCACCTCCGGCGGCGCCGGAAAAATTGATTCGTCGCGTGTACTTGGACTTGATCGGATTGCCGCCGAGTCCGGACGAGGTGGAAGCGTTCGTCAGTGATCCGAGCCCGATGCGTTTCGAGGCGATCGTCGATGACCTATTAGGGCGTCCACAATTCGGCGAGCGTTGGGCTCGGCCGTGGTTGGACTTGGCCCGTTACGCTGACTCGCACGGGTTCCAGCGAGATAACTTTCGCGACGTTTGGGCTTACCGAGATTGGGTGATTGCTGCGCTAAACGAAGACATGCCCTTCGACCAATTCAGCACCGAACAGATCGCCGGCGACTTGTTGCCTGGGGCGACCGAGTCACAGCGGATTGCAACTGGATTCCATCGATGCACACCAACAAACGTCGAAGCCGGATCGTTACCCGAGGAAACTCGGATCGAACAAGTCATCGACCGGGTGAACACAACGGGCGCGGTTTGGTTGGGGACAACACTGGAATGTTGCCAGTGCCATGATCACAAATACGATCC
>JAGQPO010000334.1 GCA_020426665.1 Planctomycetales bacterium | reverse complement strand
TGATTTCATCGTTTGATTGGTGCGCTGTCGACTCGGCTGACATAAGACAAACCGACGCCTGTCGACTTCAGCACTGACGACCGACGCCTGACGTGCCGTCTGGAGATTGGGATGCCGGGATTTCCCCTGGCAATTCGAATCGAGTACATTGGCAAACTGCGACAATGTGCAAACTGGCGTGCCGACCGGCGCCACGAACCCGGCGATGCACCCCAGCACACTCATTGTTGCGATACGCAAACTTCCATCCCGATTCGATCATCACGCTCGCGCCATCTCAATCGTGAAGGCCCGTGTGTGAGGTGATCGTCGATGTTCGTCGACCACCTGACATCAATTGGATTTGTTCCATGCAGAATCTATGTCCGCGCTGTGGTTCAGCCTTCACCGGCACTCGCTGTGACCACTCATGGTGTGGCTACCAGAAGCGGCACGTGTCTTGGTTAGGCATTGGTTTGGGTACCCTTCTCTGCCTTTTCGGTGGGACTGCCTTGGTAAATCCCAAAGCTACACGCGACAACCGCAATATTCGAGAGGGAATTCATGATGTGCTAGGTCGCCCGCAGGAATCGTACAATTTGATCGCAGCAACCTCGCTGTTTTTCTTGACGCCGGGTGTTGTTTTACTCGGACGCGCGTTTTATAGCCCCTGTCCCTCGCAAGTCATTGCCGTTTCCATCGCTGGTTTCTGCTTCTCATTTGTGCTTGCAAATTTCTTTTTCGGTCGCGTTGACAACGGATTGCTGCTGTTCGCTACTATTGGCGCGATATGCATTGCATATGATCTCAAATGTCACCGAAAGATGCACGAAATAGACGCACCCAGCTCAGACGAACGTCACTGCCCGCACTGCCAGCGAATAGTAGCACGAACAACCACAAGATGCCCTCGATGCCTCAGCGAAATCAGCGATACCTGAATCGCATTTGAGAACGTCTTGCCTATCGCCACGACGAACCATGGCATGAATCGAAGTCGTGTTTTAAATGGTCTACTTGCGAGTCTTTCGTCCGTTCCCCGTGAATTCCACCGTCATGGCATCTCTGGAACGGAGGAAGTCTGTTGGCCGAATTAGCGACAATTCGCGACCTTTATCTGGCGATCGAAAAGCTATCCAAAACGCACTCAGGTTGCACGCGATCACTTGGACACTTTCTCCTAGCGTTTCTTGATTCTTCGCAACGCTTTTCGGACCGCAACGACGTTTCTCTGGCCGATTTTTACGATCTGGTGTGTTCCTCATTTAATCGCGACATTTCCGCGTTCAATCCGGACGAGAGCGATCAGAACGACAATCTTCCACGCGACAGAAATGACTACGCTGGCTTTCGCGCGACGCTGATTCGTCAAATCGTTGATCTACGCGAAATGGACGAAAACGGCACTCTTGAGAACGAACAACGGTACTTTGGTGTGAGCGTCTCTCGCGCAAATCGTACTGGTACAATTTTGATCCAATCGATTATCTTGAATGTGCGATGGCTGGATCGCTGGGCGGCTGGGATCCCGGCGATGGAAGTGGACGGCAATTTGTTCCTGGGCCGTTTGTCGTACTCAGCGATGATGGCTCAATCCAAACTGCCAATCCTGAAGACTTACATCAGCCAACCGTTCAAATACCTTCTGTGACCTGGGAGCAATTCCGAGACTTCATTATCTGTGGTCAAATCTACGAGTGACGTGATAAATCCGATTCAATCGCTTCTGTTTTCTTGGGAACTAAACCATACTTGGGACCATTTCCAGATCTGGTTCTATGCGATGACATATTGGCCGTTGCTGCGCCATCGAAGTTTCTATCAATTTCGCGGACGACTAAAAACCTTGATGCAATCCCGAAGCTGCGAAACATTCAACGCGTGCATTGTTGGCCGCTGATTCCCATTTCTAAGAAGCGATCCAAAAAATGATGATTGACTCAAACCGGCTTTTGATCATCGAACCGTGTTTCTTCGGCGAACTCTTGGTTCAGGCTGCTGTAGAAATGCGCGTACCTCTGCTACTTTTTTCGATGTCACCTCAGCGCTCTGACGAACTGGGATCGAAGTTCGATACTTAATAGGTGGATCGCAGCCAGAAGATATGTCGATGCTGTTCTCGGCGCCAAAATGCGACGCTTCACAGATCAATCGATGCGATGATCCAATTCAGGTTATTGAAGAGCATGGTGCTTCCTTGATTGCCACAATTGAGTTCGTGACATGAAACGACGAGGCACTTGATAACATGCGAGTCTATAACGCAGACGCGGCGAGATGTGAACACTTGAAGCAGGCGTTTTCTGCCGGATGGGGACGAGCAACTGCGTTTGACGGTAGATGATCTCATCGCGAGTCGAATTGCAGTCGTTTCGTCGCGACCGATTCCTCAGCATCGATGCTCATCGACGACACTTGATTCAATGAATCCGTGCGGACTGGGTTGACTTTGCGGGCGCGGGCGGCGACAGATCAAGAGATCATGACTCATGTTCCGAAGGTCCAGATGAGACCGAATGGAATGATTGCGATCGCCTAGCTCCGTCGCCAACGTGGACGTTCGTTCCGAAGGTCCCATTGAGGATGGAAGATTGAACGTGAAAAGGATGTTACTGCTAGGGCCAATTCTGTTGGCGGGTGTCCAGTCCACTGTCGATGCCGACGAGGTGCTTTCACCTCAACGACCATCGGTTACTCTTGCAACGCTGTTGCAACAATCGGAGCCGGCGACTCTGCCAGAAATCGAAGTCAGGCCTCCGGCGACGAGTGAATCCGCTTTGGACTCGGTGCCTTCGGATGCACCGCCGATCGGAAGTTCCGACGCTGACGTTGGGCCTTCACCCCTGGGCAGCACAACGCCCTCAACCAGTCCAGCCGCTTCGCCGGCAACCGAAGCATCATTCAGCGAGTCGTTTAAATCACTAAGCGACCAGATGTTCGGTGGCACGATGAGCAATCCATCGGGACTAAACAGCATCTTACGCACTGAGGGAGATCTGTTTGACACACCTCGCCTTGGATCCATCATTGATCGCGAGGAACTGGACCGACGCCAGGCTTCGACCGTCTATCGGGCTTTGCAAAACGAAGTCGGTGTGATGCTTCAACAAACCGGCAACGGACAACTTTCACCCTTCATTCGTGGCTTGACCGGACAACAGATCCTGATTCTTGTCGATGGAATTCGCATGAACACCAGCATCTTGCGTCCCGGACCAAACCAATATGCCGCGACCGTCGATCCGGGGTCGATCGATCGTATCGAAGTCATTCGCGGAGCCGAATCGGCGTTGTGGGGCAGCGATGCAATCGGTGGGGTTATTAACGTTGTGACGCGCAGCGCCGATCCGCTGCGTGGCGACTATTTGAGTCCGTACTTCACGCAGATCTACAGCACCGCGGAAGCTTCCTCGTACACGCGAACCGGGTTCGGCGGCTGGTATGGCGCGACCGGTATCACCGGTGGTGTTTCGTATTTGGATGTCGGCAATTTGGATCGCGGTGGTGATTTTGGGCGTCAACCAGGAACGGATTACAACCAGTACGCGGGCGATTTGAAACTGCAACGCATGTTGACCGAAAATCACTTGTTGACGATCGCGATGCAGCACTTTGAACAATACGATCTGAAACGCAGTGATCGCTTTTTGCCCTTCGTGCTAGGACCCGCAAGTGACGGAAGTGTTCCGACGCAACGCCCGACCTTTTTCGATCCCCAGCAACGCGATTTGCTTTACGGACGATTGGAAGGCCTGCTGCCGGAAGACGTGGTTTTTGCAGACATCTACTCCGTCTCCCTTTCGGGAATGCGAACCAAGGAAGCGTCCGTCGTCGATCGCTACGCAAGCAATGATCCCGCCGCCGTACCGACCCGACGTGAGATTGGCGAATTCGACGACTGGGGCTGGGGAACGACGATGTCGTTTGTAAAAGACATGGACGACTTCGGCAAATTGACCTACGGGACAGATTTTTACAGTGAGACGATCGACGCAGAGCGAACGCGAATTAATAACCCGACACAACCGGGCGCCACGCCATCGATGACCGATCCCCAATATCCCGACGATTCGGCTGCGGATCGCGTCGGAGTTTACGCGTCATGGCATGTTTCGCTGACCGAACGACTTGATACAACCACCTCCGTTCGCTACGAAAACATCAACATTTCGGGAACGCCAAATTTCGACACCATCGGTCCGACATCGTTCCAGCGTTCCTACCAGGATTGGATCGCCAGTCTCGGGTTGTCATACAAGTTGACCGACGACCTGCGTCTGGTCGGTGGCTATTACGAAGGCTTCCGCGCACCGACGATTGACGACTTGACCGCCAATAAAACGTTTTTGCAAAACAACCAGTCGACACCGCTGATCGGAAATCTGGATGTCCAGCCCGAGCATAGCAAAACGTATGAAGTCGGTTTGAAATTCAACTACGACAAACTGCGATTACAAGCGACCGAATTCTGGACCGATTTTGACAGCTATATCGACCGCGAAACGATCGGCGGCGCACGCTTTTTGACGAACCAACAGGCCTACATTAACGGCACCGAAATTGCCGGAGAGTACCTGCTCGGACGCAACGCCGCCTTGTATGGCAATTTCTATTACACCTACGGAACGATCACGACCAGTGATGAACCGATCTCCAGAATCCCGCCGACCCAAGGCATCTTGGGATTGCGGTTGAAAGAACCTTGCCAAAACGCCTACTTCGACGTCTACACTTGGATGGTCGATCGCGCCGACCGATACAATTCATCGAACTTGGGTGACGTTCGGTTTTTGCCTGGTGGCACGCCCGGTTACGCCACGTTGAACGTGCGGACCGGACGCGCCTTCGGAAGCGAAAAGCAGCACAACATTTCCTTGTCACTCGAAAATATCACTGATAAATACTTTCGAGTACTTGGAAGCGGCGTCGATGGCCCCGGTTTTAACGCCGTGTTCGGTTACCAGTACTCGATGTAGTGGCGGTCTGTTGAAGTCGCGGACTGTTGACACATCAGGCGCATGGGCGTTATTTCGGGTTTCTTGCCCACAGATTTAGCGGAAGAGCCCGAAAGGTCTGCTCGTCATCTTCCGTGGTGAAGCACGACGGTCCAGCGACAATGCGGCGTATGATTCTTCCTATCCGATCAGAGCCCTGACGTATCCGGGAAAGTCTCGCATGTCCGATGGCAGGGGGACTTTGTCGGTCGGCCCGATAATCAGCGGGCCGTCGATCGGATCGGGATGCAATCCGTGGCTGCCGCGAACAAGGGTGGCGTCCAACGGAATCACATCCATCTTGTAACGCATGCCGAGTTTCTTTTGCAGCAACCGTGCGGCCATGCGAACTTTGCTGGTCATGAACAATTCGCAGGGGTCGTATCCGGGTTTGCGATGAATATCGACGGTGCGGGCAAAGTCCGGTGCCAGCGTATCGTCGTTCCAGTAGTAATACGTGAACCAGGCATCGGGCTCGGCAAGCGCGATCAATTCACCGCTACGTGGATGATCAAGTTCCAGGTCTCCGGGTTCGTACACGCCGCCGATGCCCGCAACCGATTCAAGCTCCCTGCGTACCGCAGCGATTAAGGTTGGATCGTTTACGTAAACGTGCGCCAGTTGGTGATCGGAGACCGCGAACGCCTTTGATTCGCCCGGCATCAAGACTTCGCCGAACGGACCCTGTCTGACCGACAACAATCCGGACTGACGGAGAACGCGGTTGATATGTACGGGGCGTTGCACGGGAACAAGCCCGTACTCGGACACAATCACGGTGTGGGCCCCGATATCGTCGGCGGCAGCAACGATGCGCTGAACACACTGGTCGACTTCGGCCACGCGTGCGGCGTCGTGTTCCGGAAAACGTTGGAAGTCGTAATCCAGATGCGGCAGGTAGGCGAGTGTGATTTGCGGGCTTTTTTCTCGCATGACGGTTGCCGTCGCATCAGCAATCCAGTTGCTGCAGGGCAATCCGGCGCCCGGCCCCCAAAACGTAAAGAACGGAAACGGTCCGAGACGCTTGGTCAGGTTGCACTCGGTGTGATCCAGCACGTCAAAGACTTTGTTGCCGTCACACCCGTAGTGTGGCTTCGGCGTGCAACTGTAGCGAGCGGTCGAGGATTGGTTGAACCACCAAAACATTTTGGCCGTTTCATAGTCGTCATAGAACGCCCGTCCTTGGATCAGGGATCGCGGTTGTTGCCAGAACCGAATCTCTTGCGTGTCTCGGTAGTACCAGCCGTTGCCGACGATCCCATGGTCGCGCGGCGCCAATCCGGTCAGCATGGTTGCCTGCGAAGTGCACGTGACTGCAGGAAGCGGACTGGTCCATGGCATGAAAGACGATTGACCAGCCGTCGCGCCGTCTCGGCCGCCGTCAGAAGTGCCACTGGCAGACGCACCGTGCAATGCGTCAATCGACGGGTTGCCGGCCAGCGACCGGATCGCCGGGGCGTCGACTAGGAGTCGTGGGGTTAATCCGACGACATTAATGATGCATATCTTTTTCATGGACCGTGTTGTACCAGAGCTGACGTGGAATGGATTCCACCAATGTTTTCCGATCGATCGGTGGCAAATCGGCCTCTACATGATTGGTGGCCCCACAATCTCGCAAAAAACACTATGTTATCCCAACCGGCGAGCCCTGCACGATTCATAAAACATCCAGCGAGATTCGACAAAGATGTCGCGAATAATAACTGATTCAATACATTCACTTCGCGTCCTCTCGATGGCGGCGATCTTCGTCGTTGTGGCTGCGGGGGTGGTGCGTGGACAATCGGAAACCGCCCCGCCAAGTGAGAGTGAAGCGGCGATAGGTTTGGACCAAAAGATCGATCAAACGTTCAAGCCGATCGCGGATACGTGGGGATCGATCGTTTTCTTTACGCTGCCCATTCCGGGATTGGAATCGGTGCCGTTTGTGGTCATCTTGCTGGTGATGGGGGCAGCTTTTTTCACGCTGGCGTTCGGCTTTGCAAATATTCGCTTGTTGCCGTTGGCGGTTCGAGTCGTGCGTGGCAAGTACGATAATTTGGAAAAGAGTGGCGAAGACATTCCAAAGCACGTGGAGGTCTTTGAGGTTGATGGTGACTTGGTCGATACCATTCGCGACGAAGCCCATGGAGAGGTTTCCCATTTCCAGGCTTTGGCGACGGCAGTGTCCGGCACCGTTGGGCTGGGTAACATTGCCGGTGTCGCCGTGGCAGTTGCAACCGGAGGCCCGGGTGCAACGTTTTGGATGATCATCTGCGGGTTTCTGGGGATGTCAACCAAGTTTGTCGAATGCACGTTGGGCGTCCAATACCGGGACGTGGATGCCGATGGCACCGTGCATGGCGGACCGATGTATTACCTTCGCAAGGGAATGGCCGACCGAGGGATGGGTGGGGCCGGAAAGGTCATGGGGATTGTGTTCGCGATCCTCTGCATCGGCGCCTCCTTCGGCGGCGGCAATGCGTTTCAGTCAAATCAGGCAGCTCAGCAGATCAAGACTTTGTTCGGGCTTCCCGACACCGGAGCCGCCGGGACCATGATCGGTGTGGTGATGGCCATCCTGGTGGGCTTCGTCATCATCGGCGGTATCAAACGAATCGCAAGCTTTACGGAAAAAATCGTTCCGCTGATGGCCGTTGTTTACTGCATCGCCGCACTGATCATCATCTTGATGAACATCACGCACGTGCCGTGGGCGATCAAAGAGATTTTTACCGGAGCGTTCACACCGGCTGCCGGTATTGGCGGCATTCTTGGCGTGATGATCCAAGGGTTTCAGCGGGCTGCGTTTTCCAATGAAGCGGGCACCGGTTCCGCAGCCATCGCCCACTCGGCGGTCAAGACGAAATACCCTGCATCCGAAGGCGTGGTCGCGTTGCTTGAACCCTTTATCGACACGGTGGTGATCTGCACCA
>JAGQPO010000333.1 GCA_020426665.1 Planctomycetales bacterium | reverse complement strand
TTTTTAGGGTTGGGAACGTAGCGGACGTCGTCAAAACTTTCGTGAATTGCCGAACGAATCGAAACTCTTGACGAGTTCCGCTACCGTAAAATCGAATTGGAACAATGCACTAACCGTTCGGCGACCTCGCAGTGTTCTGGAGCTGACCAGCTGCCGTGGTCTTACCAACATTCTGCGCCTGGCCGACCGGCAATAAACCGCCGGAATCCGGTATCGCGACTTCCAGAAAGTCGTTTTGAAGTTTCCATGCCCCTTCGATTTCGTGGTCGCGGTTGGTGACCCGGACTTCGCTCGGGAACTCGCCTTGCGACGTATCGTAGTAGAACGTGTGAACCGAGATGTGGTGTTGCGAGTCGAATTGCCGGACGATTCGAACCGGTGAAGCGTTCATTGAGGAATCGACGCCGACCTTGATCGATGTCACATCCGCATTGGGATCTGAATACTCAACAACGAATCGACGACGTCCCACCTGGCCTGCCGTCGACGATCCCAACGGATCAATTCGCAAAGTAACACCCGGCGCAATCGGGCTGGAATTCTGCAGCGAATCGTTGATGGCGATGATTTTGTTCAAACGACTCGACGTTACGGCGCCACCGATCAAGTTTTTTGGTGGTAACAACTCGTATTCAGACGGGGGAATCGGAGGCTTGGACCAAACCCGTATCCTGGCCGCGGTGGCTTGTGGTGGCCACTGGTCGGCGGCCAAATCGATCATCGGAACCGGTTGATCGGCCACGAATGTGGCATCACAAAAAACGTACTTCACGTCCAACGCTTTTCCACCGAGGCCGATTGGTTGGATCTCGATCCAAACACTTGGCGGGCGATGGGTCACTCGCCATCGTGGATTGTCTTGACCAGGGTTGGAATCACGTCGCTGCCATGACAGCGGAAACGTCACGCGGCCGCCGGGTTGCCGACTCGGTCGATGCACACGAACGACATGGTCCGTCCTCGCCCCATCGACGTTAATCATCTCCGAAAAGGCCGCCATGTTGTCCTGGAACGGATAGGCAAAGATGTCGGTCCCCGCTTCGTTAACATAAAGCTGCAAGGCTTCGCCGCCCTCCAGCGCGACCGGCTCCACAGTGCTCGGAGATCCATCATCCGCGCTGACATCGACAAAGTGGCGCCCCTCGTACTGAACCCCAAAAGATTCCGAACCCGCCGGAACGGGTGTCACTCGGATGGGAGTCCCCAGCGTCGCTTGTTGCTCCGGCCGCTTGTCACTTTGCAACGGAATCAGACGATAACCACCGGGAGCGAGTAGTTCGCGAAGGGCGCGCGCCAGGTCGGTCGAACTTGTCAGCGATTGAAAGCGTCCGCCGGTGTCGCGACACAGCCGGGTAAATTCGTCGATTCCCGCCTGCTGTTGCGTACGATCCATCCCCAAGCCCAAGATATGAACCGGAGCTTGAACGTTCGCCCATGCTTGCCGCACATCATTGTCTGTCGTTTCTTGAACAGACCTAACTGATGGGGGAATGAATTGGTAATTCGCGCCATCAGTGATGACGATCACATGCCGATCAGAGCGCGCATCCGCACTCGAAAAATCGGCCAGCGATTGAAGCACCGACAGATAGAGCGGCGACTGTCCCCAAGGTTTCAATTCACCGATCAGTGGAACGATGGCCTGCGCATCGGCCAATCGAAAATCGTTCAAACCGAAAATGGACTCGACATCTTGGCTGGGCGTCAACGCCGGATCAAGCGTCCCCGTGAAATCGGGACGTGTCAATGGTTGTACCGGCTCATCCACACTCCAACCCAATCGGTGCCCGAACGCCCGAACGCCGACACGTACATTGCGTCGCAACCCCAGATTGAACAGCAACTCTTGAAGCGCGGATTTCGCAACCTCCAAACGTGTCGACGTCGATGTCGGACCGTCACCCGAGAGTGGCTCGTCCATGCTTGCGGAACAGTCCAGCACAAACACGACCGACAGACTGTCCCACGGTCCACTCAGAGTGACATCACTGTGTCGATAGCTCGGCGCGGGGACATCCACCTTGACCCCGCCTAACTGGTCGACGTTCAGCGCGCCGCCGAATTCGTGGCCGCGAAAGATGGTTTGTGCCTTTAACGCATTTGTGTTCGTGGCCAATTCCGCCGGCAGCGTCACGACAAATGTTTGCCCGGCCCCAGCAGGACCGCCCGCAGGTTCACGCGCTGGCAACGTAACGGCATCCGACGGTTCGATCCGCGGCACTGCGATGCGCTGGCTGTCACTTCGAACGACAATCGACGCCGTTCCTGTCGGCGGGTTGAACTGCGTGTCCGACTTTGTCGTGATCGTGAATCGAGATTGGAATGGATCGTTAGAATCAAGTTGGATCGTTGGGCCGGATGTCGTCGCGATCCACTGTGGCAGCGACTCGCGACTGATACCGATCTGTTCAATCGCTGCACGAACCTCCAACGGGCGTCGATCCTGCTGTGTTCCTTCGCCTTGATCTCCGCCCGCCGCGCCCGAATTCATCTCTGCGACGGACCGGCAATAATCACTCGCGGCAATATCAAAGAACGATCGATCACCGCCGGCCGGCCCCCAGAAATCAGCGAGCGAACGCTCGGCGTGCCACATCAACAGCGATTGCAAATCAATTTGCCGCAGTGCGTCAATCGCGTTGCGTTTTGGCGCGGGGAACCAGATCGGTGCGGCGGCGCGAATTTGCAATGCAACCTCGCTGCTAATGCGACGTTGACCACTGATCGTATTTTCCCGGCCGGACTCGGCGAGTCGACTGGCGGATTGACTCATGAAGGTTGCGATGCGGTTGGTCCCACCGTCTTTTTCATTGACTTCGCTTTTAGACAAATCGTCACCAAGGATGACGTCCAACGGATGCCGATTCCAACTTGCGACTTCCGCGAAATACCCTTCGTCAACCTGATCGGAAGATTCAACTTCACCGTCCGGGCTTTCCAATGCTTGGTGAAGGCCAGCGGTTAAACGATCCAATGCATTACGCAACTCGCGTCTGGATTTCCAGTCTACCAATGGTATCGATAGAGCAGCCTCGATCTCGCCGATCGTGTCTGGTTGACCGGATTCACTGTCAAACACCAATTGCTTCTGTGCTTGTATCCAATCGTTGTACAGCGAACCCAAGACCGGAGACACTTGGTCCATGGCAAATTGGTTGACGCGTCGCACCTCATCCGCGATGTCTGACGTTTCGTCAAACGGCGCGGCCGACTGCGATGCCAATCGAATTGTGTTTTCAATCAAAGGCACAATGCTTTGGTCGATTTGCCCTTTCGCGCGGCCCGGATCCTGCCGCCGACCGGGGTGTGCAACCCATTGGGCGAAGTACGGCACGGTCGCCATCGAACGATCACACACTTGAAGCGATTGGTCCGCCAACGATGCCAAACTTGCTGCGTCTTGGAGTTGCATTCGGGTTAGACGAATCGCACCCTTTAAATCGTTTTGCTGGTTCAAGAACGCTTGATCTTCCGCCGCGCGTCGAGACGAATCAACATCCGCGATCAGACGTCGATTCCAGCGGTGAACACGTAGGTCAGTTGGCATCCCATCGCCGTCGCGCGGAACCGAAAAATCATGAATCTCAGCCTGCAACTTCAATAGATCGCTGATCGTGGATTGATCTTGCCAGAATTCGGCGGTCTGATACCGCTGCAACATCTTCACGAAGTGTGCGCTGGCGTATTGGGTGTTGGCATTCTCATCAAACAGGGTAAGCGTTTCCGCAAGCACTTCTTGATCGGGTTGGACCATCAATTTGGCCAGTTGATTTCGCAAACGGCTGATTTCGTCCACAGGTTGCGTACCAAAGAATTCCGCCAAGGAAAGCGAGTGAACCCTCAATCCACGCGGCAATGCCGACGGTTTACCCGAGACCAGTGACGACGCAGTTGATATCGTGTGCTCGCCAGGCAGCTTTGCGATTCTGCGCTGGATCGCCGCCAAATCTCCTCGGACACGTTCCAGGGTCCGACTCGCAATTGTTTGGTACCCTTTCCCGGAATTGGACAGCTGTTCCAGCCACAGCGCATCATGTTCCAGGTTTCGAAACGCAATTGGTTCTTGTCGATACAGACCTTCTGCACGGATTAAGTCGATGGACTTCCATATTCCGTCGAGCTGGGTTTCCGGGACAGTTCGCGCCGGTCGTAAACCGGCCGCTTGGTTGCTGATCAGTTTGTCCAAGTCGGTCTCGTTCAAACTGCGTGCCAATCGAAAATCGGTTGCGGTATCGGGCGATAGTAAAATTGGCGTTTGACGCTTGCCGAGGCATTGCTGCGCCCACCATGCAACACGCGAGCGGACATATCGATGCAGTTCCTGAATCTGGACCCATCCGTCGCCGTTGCCACCATTGGTCAGGCGGTCGGCATCGCCGGCCAGACCCATGCGCAAGTATGTCCCGAAAACAGAACCATTCAGATCCGCCGACGCAGCGGACACTTGTCCGGAACCGGCCGACATCAATATGCTCAGGTTCCGCGCCCTGTGCCGATCGTCGGTTCGATCGTCTTCGATCCTCTTGCGATAAGCCGATGCAACTTTGTCTGCAAACCGGTTGGCGATCAAACCAACGTTCCAATTCACAAGCATACGATTGCAATCGAGAATCAGCAGGACTTGCCGACGATCATCAACCTTTTCCAATTGGTCAGCCAACGTTTGGAAATCGATCCAGGATTCCGGTTCCGTCGGCGACGCCCCCGGAGGGATCAAATGGATGGCGTCACCGGCTTGTTCAGCGACACCATGCATACTGATCCATACGATCAACGGAATACGATGATCAAGTGCCTCGGCACGGGCAATCTGCTCGTCCAGTCGTTCGGCGAACTCCGCCGCCTTGTAAATCGGCGCGTCAACCGCTTGCAATGAAATCGTCTGGCCGTCCAACGACGCCAGATGTTCCAAGTCTTCCGCAACCCAATCGTTCGGTGGTAACGGCCATGAGTAGGGCGCCGCCGCTAAGACAACCAGTGGTGTCCGCTTTGGCGACAACAAAAGCAACCACACAAACCAAGCAAACAACAATAGCGAGGTTACAAGTAACCCGCCCCACATCAATTGTGTCATCCGCCGCCGCAACCCGACGACCAGGCTTGTGCTTCGCCGGTCACCTTGCCAAAGCTGGCTCGGTTGATTGGTTGGATTGCCGGATGAAGTGATCGATGAATTCGACATGGGCTGGTCGTCCGAAGGGAACGTTACTCGCGTCGAAACGATTCGTTGTCAGACTGCGGCGGTACATCAAAGTCGGCAGGCAATACGAATCCAGCGGTCGTTGCAGTTGGCAATTTCGTCGATGTCGTCTCCGTAACCATTCCAACAACAGCAATCGGATGATCGTCGGCTGCCGCAACGGATTGCGAAGTTTCCTCCACGGCGTCTTCGCTCTGCGATGGCGACTGCGATGTCGGTTGATCCGTAGTGGCGGCGACCGGTGGAGCGATCTCGCCGGCAGGAACCGGTGCCGAATCTCCAGAGGCAGGTCCCTCGACAGGCACCGATTCGATACCATCCGATGGAACGCCGCCGCACGAACAGATCACAAGCCGCGCATTGCGACGCACCCGCGCCGATGACTCAAGGTAACATCCGGCATCATTTCTTTCGTATGCGAGTTCGTATAACTTTTTCAGCAATTTGGGTGTACAACAACTGTTCTCGCGACAACATTGACATGTTCCGCCAACTGAGCTGCGAAGTCCTTTGACCGCTTCGTAGCGGATCACCTCGCTACAGTCATCCATCGCCGCGATCATTGCATCCTCGGTGTCCGGATAGCATTCGCCACAGCCCCGGCTCGCCAGGTACCGGATCGCTTTTGCTTTTTGTGGCGCCTGATCGTCTTCCGCCTTGGCCTCCGCCGCGGCCTTAACCGCAGGGCTTGCATCCGGGCCGGTGTTCGCCGGATCGGTGATCGAACGGATCGGCGGCTTGGCTTCCAAACCGGGGAATCGGGTTCCCAGTCGGTTGCGAACACGAGTCCCCACCTGACGCACACCGCCAAACACCAAATCCAACCCCAAAAACTGGGGCAGTGTCATTCCGGGCGCCGCGGGTGGTGCGACAGCAACAATCGTAGTCGCGCCCGCCGCAGCCGACGTCGGCGGCGCAGCAGGAATCGCCGGTGCAGGCGGTAAGGTGGCGCAACCGACACACGAGACCAGTCCGATCAACCCGATCAGTTTCACGACATGTCGCTGGTTGTTTCTCATAGGCCTCGTTATCGCACCACCAAAATTCGTCTTCGCCAATGCGAAGCGTCCGAAGCTTGGTATTGGGCATCAATTCACAGGTCGTCGCTTCTTACGCACAACGGCACTCCTGCGCAGGGCAAGAGACACCATATCCCTGGTATCGGACGTAACGATCGTCGCGTTTAAGCGAACTGCAGAAAGTTTGCGGCCTGGTCGGCGATTGACAACGAAATGCTGTCAATCTGGCTTCACCAAGTTCAAAGTCGTTGATTGCTCCGCGATCAAAGCGTCTGAATCGCGGAGCGATCAGCGACTAACCCGATCATTCGATCTGGACAGGGCGCTATGGCAGCGCGACATCGACACGCATTTTGCGCTGCGGCCCGACCGTGACAACCACTTCTTTTTCCAACCGATGAACGCGGTTCCGGATCACGCCACGCGCCGCCAATCGATAACTTCCCGGTGAAACCGCTGGAATCGAATATCGTCCATTTTCGGTGGATCGGACTTCCGCCATCGCTTTCGGTTCGACAGGTTTCGATTGTGCTGCGGGTTCGCCATCTGGCGCTGGATCAGGAATCTTGATCAACTGGATTTCGGCCTGCGCGACGCCTTTTTCGCGAAACAGAATCGTACCGTCCAAATCAACGGTTTGTTGCTTGATCCGGCTCGTGCTCGCACCGACCGACAACACTTCGATATCCATTCTGATCGGATCACTGGCGTTACCAACCTGATCGATTCCGCGGACCAGTAACGTCTTCTTGCCGGCGTCGGCCCCTGCGTTAATGGTTACGGCCCATTGCCGATTTGATGTCTGGTTGGCCGCGAACACAGGACCGGCGGCGGGAAACTCACCGGAACCATCAGCATCAAACGCGGCTTCCACCTTGGCCACACGAGATCCTTCGTCCCATGCCCAGACCGTCAGATCAAGTTCTCCATTGACGCCAATGAAATCCAAACCGTCCGAACGATTCACCGGACCGACGATCGGCGGCGCAGTATCAATCAACAACGGAATACTCGGAAATGGATACTTCTGCTGATTAATCGTTAAACTGGCGGCGACATCAATCGACAGGTTCTCCAGACGGTTGGACGGCAATTCGATCACATGATCGCCGACTACCGTGTGAAGTTCCGTCGTCCCGTCTGGCATTGACTTGACGAATCCGACCCGCACGTTTCGGTCCGTTGAAACCCGTACTCCGTCTTCCGGCTTCGCCGATCCGGTGTGGTCCAGATCAACACCCAAGTCCAAGTAATCCCGACCGTCTTCGAATGATCCGACCGGTGCATCCAATTGAACTGCGACGGGGATAGATCGTGTCGCTGCCAGGATGCCATTGGACGAAGACGTCTCCATTCGAAGATCAACCAAATCGGTCACCTCCGGCACATCCGTCACTTGCTTTCCGCACGGCACATCAAAAATAAACGCCCTCGGGTAACCATCCACGTCAATGTGGACGCGAGCCAAATGGGGTGGCGGAGTCGAAACGGTGATAAACAGGTTTGCGACAGGATTCGATTTGCTGATGGATCCTTGCAGCTTCCCTTTGGATTGTCCGACGGCATCACCGGCCAAACCGCATGAAACCTGAACCGGTTTGCCGATTGGAAGCCGATCCGGATCATCGGTCGATACTTGAACCGTGATTTGATTTTTGACGACGTCAAACCCGACGCGTGGCACCAGAAATCGTCGAGGCCGCTGGACTGCAAACTTGACAACGCGAAATGTCGATTGTCCCGTATCCACATCCGTCAACACGACCAACATCCCGTGGGGCATGTCTTTGGACTGGATCGGTTTCGCGGCCGCGTCATCATCTGCTGCGGGCGACTCGGGTGCCGCAGCCGGCTCTGATGCTGCCGACTCAGATGGCTTTGCTTCCGCTCCTTCGCCGGCTGCCTTTTTCCCCGGCTCGGCGACACCTGGAAATGCCGGCAATCCGTCACCTGACGCGGCGATCTCGAACTTGGCAATTGGAGTCGCGGTCGCCAATAATCCACTCGGGTCTTTCGGCAATCGACTCGGTGGCTGTACACCAAGGGAATAACACGCCATCGAAATCTGTTTGGACCGCGAAGATCGATTCACCACACCGAATCGAAATGGTTCCAGACGATTGGAATGCGGTAACAATTCGACGCCGTCCACTCCGGAAACATATTCGCGAACACCCTGCTGTACGGCCAACTCACAAACCGGCAACAAAACATCCAGCGTCCTTCGCGCCAGCAACGTGGGCGGCGCGGTTGACGAAGGCAATAAACTGGATCGGGCAAACACGTCAAACACTAACTTGGTCGTGTCCGATGCGTTCCCGCGCCGCTTGATCTGTAATGAAAACGTGCGAGTTTGTCCCGCCGCGATCTCCGCCGAATCGCTGCGGCGAGTGCCGAATTGCGAGGCTGATTCAAGGAAGTTCAGCGTCGTGTTTTCACCGCCCGGCGTTCGCTCGACAACCTGCACTTCGCTGACATCAATCAGCTTGCGTTCGTAGTCCAACGATAAATTGATCGCAACATCGTTAACGCCGCGATTTTCAACTTCGATGACCAGGGTGTCCGATTCACCATACTGTAAATCAATCGCGTCCGATGCTGACACCGTGATTTCCGCAGGATCCACAAACCGTGCCGAGTCGCTTTCGGATTGCGTAGTGTCTGTCCGGTTTCCGTACAACTGCGATTGCTCATGACGTGTCGCTTGCCAATCCAACATCGACCGAATTCGCGGCTCAAGCGAGATCGAGTCCGCGTCGACTGCAGCCAGTCGCCACGCGTCACGCGGGTCAACCATACTTAACATCCGCACGGCTTCGCGCGATGCCGACGGACGAATCATCGCTGACGCCGGCGTCTCGACAGCGACACGATAAAAGTCCTGAAGCGCCGCACCGAACTCCGAGTGGGCCGACCACAGCACATCCAGTTTTGCGATCGCCGATTCGGAATCGCTTGCATCAATCGCGGCGGAATCGATCATCTCGCGGTCAATCGATTCTAACTTTTCAAACGCGGCCAATACGTTTGCAACCGAATCACTTGTCGCATCATGGGCATTTTCGTCTTGATGCAAATCTGACAGGGCGACGAATCTTGCTTCCAAACGTGCCTGGTCAAGCAACTGCCGACGGTCTGCTCGCGAGGGCACGCCAACGGACCCATCATTCTGCGTCGATTGGACGTCCATCATGCTGACTTTTGCCAATTCATATCGGCCAGCCAACTGCCGATCCAAGTCCTCCAGTGATGCCAACAAGTCATTTCGCGCGGACGACGAAAGCAATGGAGTTTCCAGTAACAATTCGGCTTGGTACGAGTCGCCCGGCATCGGCGTCCGTCCCAGTAATCCTTCGGCCGACGAATCGCCACACGCCGATTCGACCCGCGACCGCAGCGATTCGATCTCTTGGCGCAATCCAGCGATTTTGTCGGCGCCATCTGAACTCGGGCGCGACAAGTTTTGCGAAAGCTCCGTCATCAAATCAAGCATCAAATCCAAGTCATCGGTAACCAACAACCTTGCATCAGGCATCGAACCAGCCAATCGGTTCCAACGCAAATAGGACGGAAACTTGACGAACAATTCGTCCATCAATCGTTCGCAATCGCGAGTTTCGATAAACATACTTTCGGCCGATTCGTATTTTCGTTCGGCGTCTTCCAGCAAGTCGACCAAACGATCTCGCCACTGCAATCCGACTCGGTTGAAAATCAATTGCTCGGCGAAGAAACGATACTGGTCGGCACGCTGAACATCCTTCCGAATCCACTCCGGCGACAACCAATCCAACGCAGCGACCCGCTCGCCCAACATCGTGACTTTGGCCGCCTTCTGAATCAGGTCCCAGTCAAGTTCGGGTTCGTCGGCGAGTCGTTTCAGGAACGCCAAATCGATGTAACCCGAGTATCGCCGATGCCAGTTCTTTTTGAACCACTCGTCAAATTCCGTGCGGCTTGCTTTTTCAAGCGACATCGTCAGCGGTTCGACATCAATCATCATTGTTGTGCCTTGCAACTCGGCCGCCATCTTCGCCAGGGCCAAACTCGGAGCGTTGTCGATCGGCTTCAATGCAGATCCGATCGTGGCGGGATTGATGTGACGATCAAACAAAGACTCAATTGCGGAACGTGTTGGCCGGCCCTTCGGTGCAATTGCGGCCGGTTTTGACGTCGGGAAAGAATCCTTTAAATACGATTCAATCGTCGCCAGATCGTACAACCTGCCACCACGTATTTGTCGCTCAAATCCTAGCAATTCCGCTTCCAATTCACGCCACAGATGCGGCTGAATTTCGACCGGGCTTCGATGCGGATCGGCTGGCGTCCATTTCTGTGCCGCTTCGTCCCGCTGCTTCCATGCTCCTGCCAACATCCGCCGCAACGCCAACTTCGTGTCAACATCTTTCTGGGCCGAACCCTCCGACGAAGCGGCGTCCCCGCCTTCGGTCGGTGGTTCCGTCGCAACATCACCCGATTCCGATCCACCGCTAGGGTCGGCTTCTAACTTTCCGTCGCCCGCCGCTTCAGGCTTGTCGTCTGACTTCGGTGTTGGCGACTTGGCAGACGTCAATGTCACTTGATGCCTGCGGATCAATCCTTGAGCATTGCCCGAGTTCGTTATTGTTGCTTGACCGCTTTCGGCATCGGCCGTCGATCCGATCAGTGACGCGACGGTAAGAGGTTCTTTCCCGCCGCGATCAAAGAGACTTAAAAGTGTCGGGTTTGGGCCAGGCTGTTTACCGCCGCCCCAGATCAGCGTCGGAGTCTGTTGTGCGGCGCGGTCGGTGCTTTGTGCGACCCAGTTTGAAACGTTTGCCGAAGTGAAAGCAACGATCTCATTCAGCGTGACGACGCGGTCACCATCCAGATCCGCGGCACCCTTCATGCCGGCACCAAAGAACATTCCAAACACGCTGTGGCGTGAGGCGATCGAGGCGTGAGAGTATTCCAGCGGGGCGTGCGAACAATAAACCCAAAGCGACGGATCGTTGGCTTGATGGACGGCCTTTTCCAACAACCGAGGGAAATCGTTGCCGACGACACCCAAGCGGGGATCGTACTGAATTGTCCCCGCATTGAGTACGATTAGTTTTGTTTTCGCTGGTGACTGACAAACCTCCGAAATCAATTGGTCGACGTCGATTCGCCCTGCGTCGGGACGCCGCAATTCGAAGTTATTGCACAGCAGATAGGCTTTTGAATCTACTGAAATACCGTGGGCCATGACATAGACGACCAAATGGTCCGAGCCACCGATACCGTCCCCTTGAATGGCCTCGGAAAACCGCTTCATATCCTGTGCCGACCGAAGCAGATCGCTGTGATCATGAACCTTCGCCTCTTCTACGCTGCCGACCAAGTCAAGATCCTCGCCGACAAACGCGATCGCCGGCGCGTTGAAGGAGTCGCCATTTTTTGCACCTAACAGAATCAGGTGCGTTTGTGCAGCAAAGAACGGTGGAAACAGGAGATAGACCAGATAGACCGATAATGCCAACAGTGACAATACAATTACCGTGCGTCGCAAATCCCTTGCGAATCGAGCGTGCCATCGTTTTTCGGCATGTGCCTGCCAAGTTCGATGCTGACTGGTTTCCATAGTCTTTTGCTGGTCAGAAGATTAGTGGTCAGCTGCTCAATCGATCGACGTGGTGGAGGGAGCACGAGTCGGCGATCGATGTTCGCCGGCATACATCCTGCATGCCGTTGCGACGGACTCCGCCGGCGCTATACTCATTATCTATTCGACGTTCTGCGGTGCCTAACGCCGCTAAGCTGCTGGCGGATTTACTTTTGCCGAATGATCTGTTTAAGACGATCGATAGATTATCCAGCGGTAACGGACATAACGGATGGGAGAGCAACCAAAGTCCGTCAGTGGTTAAGCCTATTGAAGTCACGCCCTCGCATCGCGCATTGCCTTTCACAACCCGAACGCGTGAGCGA
>JAGQPO010000332.1 GCA_020426665.1 Planctomycetales bacterium | reverse complement strand
GCAGTGCGACGGCGGAAGGAAAAGAACCGTTACCGCTGCCGTTCGGCCAACGGCCATTGACAACCAAAGCCTAGAAGACTTTGCTTCCTGCCGGACAAGCCGGTCAGGGGAGCCGATATTCGTGTCCGGCGTTTGCTAATCGCAAAATGTGCGACCATGTCGGACGAGCCGACATGGGGCGTGGTGCTCCAGGTTCCTAAAAAGGGAAAGTCGCCGGATTTGCCGATCAGGACTGGTTTCGTTCCAGTCGGGCGTAGGCACGTTGGGCAAAATAATGCTTTCCAACCAGGTAGACACCGACCGCCGAAACCGTCCCGGCTATGTCGGCCAGGACGTCCAAGACATCCGGGGTCCGGCCTGGAGAAAACGCTTGGGTCAATTCGTCGATGCAGCCGTAAACCGTTAAGAATGCGATCACGCCCAGGAAACGTCGCGCCGTGGCTCGGCGATCGTTGCCCGGAGAACTGGTAACATAGCAGCACAGCGTGGCAAGACCGAAGTATCCGCCGAAATGTTTTACCTTGTCACTGATGTCGGGTGCGATCTCAACCCCCGCCGGCCAGTGCGTGCCGAGAAAAAGTGTGATCCAATAGACGGCAAGCGAGATGACGCCGAGCCGAAAGCCGAGTATTTTGATGCCTGTGACTGGACGCATGACGCTGGTGTATTTGATCCGCCGACGTGGCGTCGGCCTGGTTCCGTTTGTTCAATTAAAAACTAAGTCGTATAGATCTTTAGGCAAGAGGATATCCCTGTGAATCGTCTCCCCCGAATCATTGTCAACTGCGGGTTGACGGTCATCGTGTTGGTTGCATCGGCGTTTGAATCGTCGTCCTGTAACGCACAGCAGCCGACCCCGGCAGAGACCGCCACAGCGAAACCGGCAGGTGCGGAAAAGAAAACGGAACCGACCGAGAAGACCGCTTGGGTGACGTTACAGGGCAACTGGAAGACCTGTCAATTCGGCGGCGACGGTGACGTGACGATCAACGACGGGGTCATCAAATTGGAATACGGTGACCCGCTGACCGGAGTCCGCTGGGGAGGCCCGTTTGACGGAAAAAAATCTGAAGACGCCGATACCGCCAGCGACGCCCAGGCCGGCGAGTCCCAGCCGTTGCCTCGCGACAATTATGAAGTTCGTTGGGAATGTCGCCGTGACAAAGGCTTCGACTTTCTGTGCGCGTTCACGTTTCCAGTCGCCGAGCAACATGCCAGTTTGGTAATGGGAGGCTGGGGCGGGGGTATCACGGGAATCAGCAGTATCGATGGCCGGGACGCCAGTGACAACGAAACGACCATGTTCAAGAATTACGACGACAAGAAATGGTACAAGGCTCGTGTTCGCGTCGAGACAGAGAAAATCACGGTCTGGATCGATGGCAAAGAAATGTTTGATCAACCGCGAAAGGATCACGAGTTTGACATTCGTTTTGAAATGGACCCCTGTACGCCGCTCGGCATCGCGAATTTTGAATGCGATTCACAAATCCGCAATATCCAAATTCGACGCCTCGATCCAACCGAAATCGCACCGTCCAAGAAAGACGAAAAGTGATTCCTCAGCAGCAAGTTGACGAGCATTTTATGGGCAGGGCATTGGAGCTTGCCTATCAAGCGGCCGATGCCGACGAGGTGCCCGTTGGCGCGATCCTTGTTCGAGACCACCAGATCATTGCGGCGGCATCCAACCAGCGTCAGATGCTAAAGGACCCGACGGCACACGCCGAGATGGTCGCGATCACCCAGGCAGCGGCCGCCGTCGGCGATTGGCGGCTGGAGAAAACGACGCTCTACGTCACGCTGGAACCCTGCCCCATGTGCGCCGGCGCGATTGTCCAATCACGGATTCCTCGCGTGGTCTTTGGTGCTTCGGACCCCAAGGCCGGTGCCGTGGTCAGCTTGTACGAATTGCTGAGTGACAAACGCTTGAATCATCAATCCGAGGTCGCCGGCGGCGTGCTGGCCGAACGATGCGGTCGTGTCTTGACTGAATTTTTTGCCAGCAAACGCGCTTTGGGGAAGAAATAGGGAATGTGAAACTTTGCGGGTATTCAAGATTCTCGGACTTTTGCGACTTCTGGCGATAAACAGACTAAGCCCCGGCGTCCGGGCTGTCCGATAAGACCGTCACGACCGAATCTTTCAGACAAACGACTGAAAATAAATCCGGTCAATGCACCCCAACGCGGGCCGCGGAAGACAGCTGCAAGCAGTTTTTGGCGGCCGATACGGACGACTTCATTAAGACGGTGGAACAGCGATGTCGGTACGGAAGCTGACGGCTAGAATTTTTGGATCCCTGGTAATGCTATGTGGATTGGCTTCGGCCCAAGCACAGGAGCACTTCCCCGTGGCGGATCCCTTTCAGTTCGATCCCGACTTCCGTTGGTTCGAGCCGATCTACGATATGGACTTGGCTGATATGAAGCCAAAAAAGCGAGCCAACACGGGTTGGTTTGCCACTTACGACCGTACACACCTGTATGGTTCACGGCCTGAACTGGAACGTCCCCAAGACGGCGACACTCGATTAGACAGTGGGTGGGGACACCGATACGAAGTCGGGTTCATGCTTCCCGATGAAGACAAAGGCTGGATGTTCAGCTGGGTTCAAAACAACGTCGGCGAGTTCTTCTCGGTTCGCAAAGAACGCGGAAACCGTTTTAACGATGACGAGCTGGGCGGTACGGCGACAAACCCGGGACCTCCGTTTGGTTTCGAAGCCATCCCTGGCATCAGCAACAACCGCGGATTTAACTACCGCTTTGTTGACGAGAAACAAAGTGAAAACGTCATCGACTTTGACAGTTATGAATTGAGCAAGACTTGGCGAATGGAGCCTTACCATTACGGTGGCATTCTGGAACCGATGATCGGTTTCCGATGGTTCCGAATCCAAGACACCAATGTCAGCCAGTCTTTCATCAGTTCGAACGATCCCCTTGAGATCGCAGTGCCCACGCTGTCAGTATTGTTTGGTGCGGCAGCCGAGCAGATGACGACCGATCAGGCATTTACCCAGAACGATGCGATCACCGGCCAAATCGGATTCCGTTACTTCAAGTTTGTCGACCGATTCACGTTCTCGTCGGATTTCCGAGTGTTCTCGGGAGGAAACTTCCAGAGCAGCTTCTCGAACCGTCACGTCGAAACGACCGTCTACAACGGAAACGCGACGATCGCCGAAGGTGATACGGTTTCGAGAATCCTGTACACGGAAACAGATCGAGTTTACTCACGCAACGAAGAGTTCTTCCTCGGGTTCGATGTTCGTGGCGAGTTAGGTTACCAACTCACTCGTTCGATCGCTGTCCGTGGCGGATTCCAAGTGATCGATGTCGCCCGAGGACTGTGGCGGGGAGGCGACATCAACAACGCTGTCTTGCAAGGCGGCAGCAACGATCAAGACTTCTTGTTGGTCGGAGCCACGTTTGGTTTGACTCTGAACCGCTAGTCGAACAACCAACCATCGTCAAAACGAAAAGCCG
>JAGQPO010000331.1 GCA_020426665.1 Planctomycetales bacterium | reverse complement strand
CACCGCGACCGACGTCCTTGCGGCACTTGGATCACTGAAGTTCACGGTCGGATTATTCGCGGCGTCGCTGATCATCGTTTTGGTCGGCACGCTTGCCCAGGACGAATTGAACATGCAACAGGTCAAGGAGCGATACTTCGTTTCCTGGATCGCTTGGATGCATTTCGATGACTTTTTGCCCCAAGCATTTTTCCCACACAACAATCCGATTCGCGGCGTGGTTCCTTTCCCCGGCGGCGCGATGATCGGCGTCTTGCTGATGGTCAACTTGATTGCGTCCAAATCGACTCGATTCAAAGTCTCCGCATCGGGCAGTCAGCTGACGGCGGGAATCATGTTCATCATCGCCGGTTTTGTCGTCGCCGGTCTGATCATCGCCAGCGGACACAATAGCGACGGGCTGCAAGGCGCTCCACCGATTTCCTATGAATCACTGTGGTACGTTGTCCAGGGCGTGGGGATCGCGGGCGCGATTGCATTGGCGATCGTGTCCGCCAACGTCAAACATCGGTCACTGCGGATCATGGGTTTCATCGGTGCGGCGGTTTTAGCATCCGTCATCGGTTACACTCTTTTCTCCGGAGCCCGTATCGGCGACCCAGGATTGCGCATCGTGTGGCAACTGACCAAGGGTCTGGGTGCGGGACTGATTTTATTGGTCGGCTGCTTGTTGATCTTCGGTCGACAGGGCGGCAATTTGCTTTTGCACTTCGGTGTCGGTTTGCTGATGTTCGGCCAGTTTGCGTTTGGCGACCGGCAACTTGAACAACGAATCAGTCTGGTCGAAGGCCAATCGACCAACGCCTTGATCAACTTGGACATGGTTGAATTAACGTTCATTGTTTCCGAGGACGACGAAGACACGGTGACTGCGGTTCCTGGAAGTCAGCTGGAAGAGGCCTACGAGTCGGGCGAGGTGATTCGCAACGAAGCCTTGCCGGCGGACATCAAAGTTCTGGCGTATTTCGAAAACTCAGACATCGCGCCGGTGGTTCCGGGCGAAGAGAATTTGGCAACCGCAGGGATCGGACTTGAAAAGAAAGCGGTCAAAAAACGCAGCAGCGGTGGAACCGACAGTACCGTCAACATCGCATCGGCCTACGTCCAATTGATCGACAAGGACTCCGGCAAACCACTTGGAACGCACCTGGTCAGCCAGGAACTATCGGATGTCGAGACATTGATGGCGGTCGGTTCATTCAAGGACACGTACGACTCGGTGAAGTTTGGGGAAACGGATTACAAGCTGGGACTGAAATATCGCCGCGAGGTCAAACCGTACTGGGTGCATTTGGAGGACGTCCAACGTCGAAATTACAGCGGTACCGATACGCCACGCGATTACAGTTCCTACATTCGCATCATCGATCCGGAAACCGGCGAAGATCGACGTGAGCGTGTTTGGATGAACAACCCGCTTCGATATCGCGGCGAAACGTTCTTTCAAAGCAGCTACACCCCGCTACCCAACGGAAAGGAAATGACCGGGTTGCAAGTCGTCCGCAACAGCGGTTGGCTGATCCCATACGTCGCTTGCAGCATCATGGCGCTCGGTATGCTGGCCCACTTTACCGGAACGCTGAAACGATTCGTCGGCAGACGCGAACGCGAGCGTGTCAAAGAATTTGCAGCGCTCAGCAGTGACGACCAACGACGAATGACCTCGTCCAATCCGACCATCATTGCGATCAGCGTTGCTGCTGTCTTCGCCCTGATGTTGCTGGTGCCTTGGCCGGCGGCAATGATTTCGATGGGAATGAAAAGTCGCGACAACGGATACGACTTCTACACCGCGGGCAAGATTCCAACTCAGTTCGGCGGTCGGATATTGCCACTCGACGCGTTTGCCCGGCAAACGCTTAAGGCGATCAGCAACCAGGAATCGCTGTCCGTCGAGAACTCGCCGGGTGCGATTCAGAAACGCGTCGGTGGCAAAAAAATGTCGGCGATTCAGTGGTTGATGGAAGTTGCCCTGGATGACGAATCACTTCGCTACCTGCCGATGTTTCGAATTGATGCCGAGGAAGTGCGCAGCCAATTGAAGCTCGAACGCCGCGAAAGCCGACTCTACTCACTGAACGAATTGCGTGAAGAGTGGGAGAAGGCGGACGCGTTGATCGTTGTGGCCCGTAAAAAAGACATCGCCGATCAATCGTTCAAAGAAAAGAAACTGCTGGAACTGGATCGACGAACCCGTCAATACATGTTGACCGCAGAATCGTTCCAGTATCCCTGGCCGCAAGATCTGTCGATGGACGAATTGCCCGAAGGGATCACTCCCGAAGTGTTCCATCGGTTTTTGATCGAACAGTTGCAGCCAAAAATGCAATACCTGCAATCGATGCCGACGGCGCGAATCGTGCCTCCGTCGAAAGAAGAAGCAGCCGACAGCGTAGGAGATCCCGATTGGTCCGCGTTCGCGCCGGCGTTTGTTGCCGATGCGGCCGCCAACGGGCCGGCTGCCGAAGACGACGCCCCAACGGCATCGACTCCGTTCAGTGAAATGATCAAGGCATACGGCGACGAAAAGAAAGACTACGAGGGATTCAACAAAGCCGTTGATGATCAGTTGGCGCTTTCGAAAGCCTATCCGATCGCCGGTTTCACGGCACCGAAAGTCGGATTGGAACGTTGGATGGAATCCAATTCTCCTGAGATCCGTGTGATGATTCTGTACATCGTGGCGCTGGTCATGGGATTGGTTTTCCTCGCCACCGGCGCACATCAGTTGCGCAACGCAACCTGGGGCGTGTTGTTGGTCGCCGGACTGATTCACTCGGTCGCGATCCTAAGTCGGATTTACATCACCGGCCGTGCGCCGGTCATCAACATCTACTCGTCGGCCGTCTTTATCGGTTGGGCGGGAGTGTTGGGCGGTCTGGTGATCGACCGGATCTTCCGATTGGGATTCGGTAATTTGTTGGCTGCGACCGCAGGCACGTTGTCGTTGTTGGTCGCCCAAGGATTGGTTGTTGGTGACACAATGCCGGTGCTTCAAGCCGTCTTGGACACACAGTTCTGGTTGGCGACACACGTGATCAGTGTGTCGCTTGGGTATGTCGCTACGATGGTCGCCGGGCTATTGGGGATCGGTTACCTGATCAGCAATTGGCTAGGTAAAGACGAGAGCGCGGGTCGGTCGCTATATCGAATGATTTACGGTGCGGCCTGCTTCGGCATTCTGTTCAGTACAGTCGGTACCATCCTGGGCGGACTATGGGCCGACGACAGTTGGGGCCGCTTTTGGGGCTGGGACCCGAAAGAGAACGGCGCGCTATTGATCGTGATTTGGAACGCGTTGATGCTGCACGCCCGCTGGGACGGAATGGTCAAAGCTCGCGGATTCGCGATTCTGGCGATCGGTGGCAACATCGTGACCGCTTGGAGCTGGTTCGGAACCAACGAATTGGGAATCGGACTTCACAGTTACGGGTTCACCGAGGGTGTGTTGATGTGGTTGACGATTTTCATCGCCTCGCAATTCGCGTTTTTGATCGGCGGATTGTCCTATTGGCGGAAGCCCAGTGGGGTTTGATGGCGGTTGATTAACCAACCTTTTTCCTCTGCGACCTCCTGTTAAAAGCGATCGCCCGAACCAAGTGCAAGTTTAGCCACCATTGGTGTTACGATTGAGCGAGACATGCACTGGCGGACTTCCAGTCCGTTGACATCGACATCTGTCGACGGACTGGAAGTCCGTCGTACTCCAGAATCTAGGTAGATCCGTTACACCGACGGTTGCCGACGCCCCAGGTTTCCGTAGCGATGGTAGTCGTGTGAGATCGATTGCTCATTCAGGTATCGCAACGTCTCTATCGCTGCGTCATGGACAACCGGTTCGGCGATGGCCGTGACGAACGCGTCATGACACGCATGATGAACCGCTTCTGCCAGTTGCGGTGTGGCGGTCAGCAACCGAAGTCGACCCACACGTCCGTCGACAATCTCCCCGGCGAGCGCATCACCGGTTTCTTCGATCCATTCACAGCGCCACGAGTCCCATGCATGTTGGATCAACAGATCAGTAAGCGCATCAAAGAAACCGACGAATCGGTTTGAATCGGGAGCGACCGAATAGGTTGCATTGCATCCGGCCGCCGCGGCAGCAAGGATGGACAGAACAACGTCGCCGATGGTTTCATCACCAAGCAACCGGACACGAAGTTGCCGGACCGGAAGATAGCGGCGAAAGTTATCTTGACCGATCAGCCGAACATGATCATGAAGACGCTGGACCGTTTCATTTGCAAATCGCCTGGCGTCGTCGGCGAACCGTGACACGAGCTGAACGTCAACCGGGCGTTGATCCGGATCCAACGACCAGATCGCATTTAAGACTTCACCAACGGCTTCATGTGAAGTGGTCACCGAAAGCTCCTGTTCGAGATGGTGATCAACAGGAGCACGTGACACGTTTTCGAACCGCATCAGCGGCACAACATAGTGCGGACCTCCCGCCTTGGCGCCTGGCCCATATCCACTGCTACCGATCCCGCCGAACGGTTGTCGCAAAACGATCGCCCCGGTCGTCGGACGATTGATATATAAATTCCCGGCATGAATGTTGTTTCGCCAAATCGCTTGCTCGCGATCGTCAAGGCTTTCCAGTCCACTGGTTAACCCATATCCGGTTGCATTGACCATTTCGATCGCTTGTTCTAGTTTGCTGAATGGCATGACACCTAACACCGGGCCAAACAATTCGGTGCCGTGGGTAAAACTTCCCGAGGCAACATTCCATTTCACTCCCGGCGTGTAAAGTTGTGGGTTGTCATCAATGCGCCGTGGTCTGACCAACCACTCTTCCCCCGATTCCAATTCCTTCATTGCCCGATCAAGGACTCCGGAAGGCGGGCGGATCAGCGGACCGATACGAGACCGCAGGTCCCACACCGGTCCAACGGGCAAACTTTCCACGGCGTCGATCAACGAGTTGCGGAATGAATCATCACCGTAAAGTTCGTGGTCCAGCAGCAACAACGACGTCGCGCTACATTTTTGGCCCGAATGGCTAAAGGCACTGTGCAGCACGTGTTTGATCGCCAGATCACGGTCGGACAGTGCCGTCACGATCGTTGCATTCTTGCCACCAGTTTCCGCGATCAAATGCAAATCGGGTCTTAACCGCAACATGGCTCTGGCGGTTTCGGTTCCACCGGTCAATACGACGGCACGGATTCTTGGATCGCTGACCAGTTGTTGCCCCGCGCCGCCGCCGCTGCAGGGAATCAATTGCAAAGCGGTCTCGGGAACGCCGGCATCCCAAAAACATTTGGCCAGCAGGTAGGCCGGCAACACGGTGTCGCTGGCGGGTTTCAAAATCACGGTGTTGCCCGCTGCCAGCGCGGCCACGATACCACCGCAGGGAATCGCGAGCGGAAAATTCCACGGACTGATGACCGCAACTGCACCGCGCGATGATGCCGACGCCATGCTGTTCGCTGCACCCAGCCGATCCAGATAGGATTTGACCGTCAGCGGATAAAACTCGGTAAAGTCGATCGCTTCACTGACTTCCGGATCGGCCTCGGAGATCAGCTTGCCGCCGTCGATCATCATCGATCCGATTAAATCACTTCGCCGCTGGCGCATGTTTTGTGCGGCGGTTCGAAACCGTTCATAACGAGTTTGCCACGAGCAGTCGCGCCAATGATCCGGATCTTGATCAGCGCACGCGATCGCATCGTCAACATCTTGCGAAGTCGCCTGGGTGTATCGACAGGCAACATGCCCGGGACGCGACGGATCGAACGACTTTTTCAACTGTCGATGTTCGGCTCCGTCGGCGGATGATGATGCGGGATCGCGAACTTCCCCGGCGACTTTCAGCGGGACGTGGAACGCATTTTCGTCACAGCGAGTTTTCCAATCATCAACGATCGAATCGGCCCACAGCGAATGATGTGGCAACGACCAATCGGTGTCCGATTCGTTGACGTAAGATTCCCAGTCAGATGCGGCAGGCGGTTCGGCAGCGGGTTGCCGACGGTCCTGAGTTCGCCGCGGCGTCGTTTGAATTGTTTCAACCATGCCCAGAGAATCACGAAAACCATCGGCAAGTTTCTGCCAGGTCTCTGATTCAGGTGTAAGACTGAAGGAGTAACGCAGGAAGTTTTCCGGTCCGGTGTTTTCATCCAGCCGACGAATCAGGTAGCCGATCGCGTTTAGGAAATCTTCTCGACGACACGCCGGCGCATAGAGAAGCATTTTTGGAGCGGTTTCGAACAACGCACGCCGTTGGTGGTTGGCCATGCCTTCGAGCATTTCGAATTGGATTCGTTCCAAGACACTGCCCAGATTCACCGAATTCGCTTGCGACGCGTCAACGGCATCCTTTAACGCGGTCCGGCTGCCCCACAACAACGCAAGCGAGATGTCGAACAAGTTGTGAGAAGCAACACCAATGTTGATCAATCCGTTTGCCGCGGCGTCGATCATCATCCGTAACATCTTTTTGAAATTCGCGTCGGTCAGTCTCTTTTCTGAAAATGGCGTTTGCGGCCAACCACCCAGAGAAGCTTCGACACGTTCCATTTCCATGTTGGCGCCCTTAACCAGTCGAATCGTAACCGGGACACCGCCGGATGTGACTCGATGCTGTGACCACTGGATCAAGTCCGCGAGCACCTGGCATGAATCGGGAATGTAGGCCTGGAGCGCGATCCCCGCTCGTGCGTGCTCCATTCCCTGGCGATCAAGAGTTTGCTTGAATACCTCAGCCGTCAGATACAAATCGCGATACTCCTCCATGTCCAGGTAAACGAACTTGGACATCATACCGCCGTCAACCGTTTTGAATCGTTCGCGAATGGCGGCGCGGTAAAGTAATTCCAATCGATCGGAAACGGTTTCGATGGTATGCCTGCGGTCGATCGTCGACACCTGGCTGAAGATCGTCGATAGCTTAACGCTGACGCAAGCGATTTCGGGGATTTGCAGCGCGTGCAAGTAGTGTCGTAACCGTCGCTCGGCCTCACGTTCCCCGAGCAATGCTTCGCCAAGGAAGTTGACATTCATCAGCAAACCGGTTTCCTGACGCGCGGCCAGGTGTTCGCGCAGCGGTTCTTCTTCGGCCGGCAGAATGACGTTGGCCGTTTCCTGTCGCATCTTGTCTTTGACCAACGGCACAGACACACCGGGCATGTAGCCACCAAAGGTTTGGAACCCTCGCAACATGGTTTGTTCAAGGGGACTGAAAAAACGCGGCACACCCTGGGCGTCCAAAATGTGAGTCAATTGATCGGCGACTCGTGCCGAACTGTGCGTGCGAAATGCTTGGTCAGTCATCTCGACCAGAGTGGCTTTGTCACCAGGGTGGCGAATCATCCGATCAAGCTCGGCTTGTTGTCGACGTTCCTGGGGCGTTTGTAACGCACGTGACCGGATCAACAATACTTTTGCGATTTCGATTGCCGCGTCCGCATCGTTGTCGCAGTGCGCGTCGACCGCCGCGAGCATTGACACGAGGTTAAGAGGAGAGGTGTTGTTGGTCATTGGAAATCGCCGAGTAGATGAAACGCATGAGTTTACGTTTTACCACACGGAACGATGCAACCGCGATATGCAACTCGTTTGCTACACCCGCACCACACAAAAACGCCGGACAATCAA
>JAGQPO010000330.1 GCA_020426665.1 Planctomycetales bacterium | reverse complement strand
GCCCTGGACTGGAAGTCCGTCGTACCCCAAAATTTAGAATTGACGGGGCGCTAACGCTTTGATCGCCGAGCGATCAGCGACTTTGGATTCTCGGATCGAAACAAAATCGGAGCACTCGCTGGACAGATCAATTCGCCGATCCGGGCTGAACCGCTTTGTCGAAGACCGCGACTTCGTCGATGCGTCCTTCGAAGTTCGAATCGCTGTCGCTTCGCCCGCCGATAAAGAAGTTTTCCGCCAATCCGGACGTGCCGACTTCGGCATCAATTTCCGGCACCGAGTTGTCATTCAAATAGACGCGTAAACGTTTTCCGTCTCGAATCATCGTTACCCGATTCCAGCTCCAACGTTCAATCTCGGTTTTTCCGACCAGCGGTTGCTGGCCGCCATATTGAAAGACAACTCGACCCTCTGTCGTTGCGGTTCCGCCGATCCCAAGATGGTCCCCGCCGCCAGTGACAAAGTCGGCGTGGTCTCGTGAAAACATCCAACCGGTTGTCTCACGCGCATCGGTCGGCATGCCGTTCCAAAACGACATCGCAACGGTGTAGCTGTCGCCCAGTGATTTCAATCGAGCGTGCATGCGGCCGCCGGCAAAATGGGCGCATCGATTCACGTCGCCGTCGCGTGTGAATCCGTCGGATTGCGGGCCTTCCAAGTAGAACACGACGCCGGGTTCGTAAGAACCATTGCGTTGATGTTGCGATGAATCAATTGCGGTCGGCCCTTCCATTTCGTCCATTCGCCAATACGCAACTGGATGACGGTCCGAAATGGCCTTTGAAGCATCGCCGGTGGATTGCACGGGATTTCGACGCGGTGTTCCAGTGACTTGCTCCAGCATTGCGACCGCAGCGGCCGCAATCTTCGGTTCGGCCTGGACCTCCAATCCGGCCGACCGTGCCGCCCAGGTGTTGTATCCACCCAAGTGATGCTGTTCCGGCGGAGGGATGTATCCATCGGCACCATTTGCCAGTTCGATGACCATGGTTTTGGCTAGCGGACTGCGCGCTTTGATTTTCAATCCCGTTAGCGCGTACGTTTCGTTCGGTGTTGTCGCGATCGCAATGTCGCCAATCCTGATTCCTTGGACGACCACATTGGTTGATTGCATTTCGTGCAACAGTACCTGCTCCATCGCATAGACTTGAGTCTGAGTTTTTGGCAATTCACCTTCCAGGGAATCAAGGATTCCTTGCGCCCATTGCAGCCGTTGATGGTCGGGAACGCGATAACGCATCGGTAACCGAGTTTCCGCCATCGCGATTCCGCCATCGCGTGTGAACTCAATGGACTCATATGCCTTTTCCGCGATCTCCAATAACCCTTGTGTGTAACTTTGGATGGTTGTCGAATCCTTGCCGGTCCAGGTTACATAGTCACGCCGCCAGATGTCTCCGCTGCACCCGTGAGAAAGGATTCCTACGACACGTCGGCCGGAAGACTCTGCTTCGGATTCATCGCCTGAAAGATGCTTTTGTAATCCATCACAAAACAAACCAAAATAATCGGCGCTGATCGGTTGGTCGCCGAAGTAATGCATCGAAAAATTGGCCAGCACCGCGATCGGCTTTCCGTCTAATGATTCGAACGCGATCATCGACAACTCGGGATCTTCGGGGCCGCTCTGTCCGGTGACGTCGTCCAATTTGGTTGCGGCGTGCATGGTCGCGCGGACGGTTGCATTGCCGAACGGATCCTCTCGAACTCGGTCGGGACGCAAAATCCAACGTCGCAGCGCCGTGAATTCGGCAGCGTCTGCGGTTCCCCAGCCATATCGAGCCGGCTGCAGATTGGCCTCGGCGGCGACCAGAGATTCGACAATCCGTTCGCGCAGCAGTGGGACGTAGTTTGGGTCGGCCGGAGTGCCCAGAGCGGCAAACGCCGACGGTGCGGTGTGCGTGTGCGTGGCTGAGATCATGATCCGATCGGGTCGCAGCTTGGTTCGTTGCGATGCACGTTGTTTGACTTCGTCTAACAGCAATTGGGGAATCATACAGCTGTCGACGACGACCAAGCCTATCTGCTGGTCGCCTTCCCTCAAGACGATCGCCCGGGCGTTGACCCTGGTTTTCACCTGGTCGGCAGAACGGGCCAAGAAACCGCCGTTGACCAAGACCGGCAATTGGTCGGGCGTCACGTCGACGACCGCCGCACCGACATGCAATGAACCGACATGCAATGAGTTGTCCGCCGCGGCGGCTTCAACAGCGGATGGGTCGGAGACCTGAGCAAAAGACATTTGCGGTGCAAACAATACAACGCAAACAAAGACCGGGGCGAAACAATTGACAAATGATTGACGTGACACGGCTGGAACTCTCTAAGAGGAAATTGGCACCCAACATCATAACATTCACAGACGCTGGCGGAGTCAATGACAAGACAACGGCTGTCCCGATTGGTTGCGGCAGGAAAATTGAGACTGACCGGTTCATGATCACGGCCGGGGACGCAATTCCCAGCCAAAATTGGAGCACGTTGGCGCCGATTCGCCCGCTGTCGGCGCGGTGATCTGATGTAGAATATTGACCGCAACGGAACGGACTCGGTCGGCGCAAAAGGTCATTTCGGCAGGTGTTTATGAACATCCAAAAATGCCGGTAAAGTCCGTTCGACCTACACCACACCCCAATAAAATCACTCCATGCAATTACACATCCTTCGCTACGCCCTTTTGTCTCTAGCCCTACTCGGCGGTATTGAATCCCGAATGCTGAAGGCGGCGGACAAGCCGAACATCGTTTTCATCATTGCAGACGATTGCACGTATCGCGACATCGGCTGTTACGGAGGCCAGGCGCACACCCCGAATATCGACGCGCTGGCCGGTCAGGGGATGAAGTTCACACGATGCTTTCAGGCGGCTCCGATGTGTTCACCGACGCGACACAATATTTATACCGGTCTGTATCCGGTAAAGTCCGGCGCCTACCCCAACCACACCTTTGCCATCGACGGAACGAAAAGCATTGTCCATTACCTGAAGCCGATGGGCTATCGTGTCGCGTTATCGGGGAAGACTCACATCGGCCCCAAAGAGGTGTTCCCCTTCGAATATAGCGCCGAAGGTAACAATCCCGATATGGACAAGATTGATGAACTGCTGTCCGAGTGCAGCCAATCCAAAACTCCGTTCTGTTTATTCGCCTGCTCCAACGAACCCCATTCGCCGTGGAACAAAGGCGATGCATCACAGTATCCGCCGGAAAAAGTCGTTCTGCCGCCGTACCTTGCCGACACGCCGGTCGTTCGCGAAAATTTCAGTCGCTACCTGGCGGAAATCACCTACTACGATGGCCAGGTCGGTCAAATTTTGGGACTGCTTGATAAACACGGCGTGACCGATAACACAATGGTCGTTGTGGTTTCGGAGCAGGGAAACTCGTTCCCGTTCGCAAAATGGACTTGTTACGGCAACGGACTTCAATCCGCAATGATCGTGCGTTGGCCGGGCAAAGTGGCTCCCGGCGTAGTGTCTGACGCGATGGTCGAGTACGTCGACGTGACGCCCACGTTTGTCGAAGCCGCAGGCGGATCGCCGTCGGAACTCCTGGACGGCAGGAGCTTCGTTCCCGTTCTGACCGGCAACACAAACAAGCATAAGTCATACGTCTACGGGATCATGACCACGCGTGGAATCATCAACGGCAGTGACGAATTCGCGATTCGCACGATTCGCGACGACCGGTATCGATTGATTTGGAATCTGAATCACGAGACTGAATTCACGAACGCCTGCACGAGCGCCGATTACTTTCGATCCATGGTCCAGGCCGCCGAGGCCGGCGACGCGACCGCAAAAGATCTGGTCCACAAGTATCAGTTCCGACCCGAATACGAGTTGTTCGATTGCGAAGCTGACCCCTTGGAAATGAAGAACATCGCCGGCGATCCCGCCCATGCCGACATCGAAAGCAAATTGAAGACAGAGCTGAATCGATGGATGCAATCGCAGGGTGACAATGGAATCGAAACTGAACGCGACGCCATCCTGCACCAAGGTAAATACAAAGGGATGACACGTGACAAGGCGTTTGAAACGTACGAATCAGGTATTAGAAGGTCAGCGCCTAAGAAAAAGAAAAATGCAAAACGGAAGAATGCGTGACGCATTAGTTGCAGATCTACTATTCGCCATATCAGTTGCTTTCACAAGCAAGAGCAACGACCAGTCCCTTGTCGATTAAAAGAATGGTGTCGACTCGGCTTCCTGTTGCCGTACGATTAATCCGGCGGATGTTCAGGTTCAGGGATGTCGCCCGGTGTTAAGTGCGGCGATGTTTCCAGATCCTCTGCATCCATCAATCCGGCGACTCGTTGCAAGGTTGCGAGAATCTGTAGACGCTCCCATTCTTCCAGCGAAGAGAGTGCGTCACGAAAGCGGTCCTGCAGCAGGGAAGGTGCGGATCGCAGGGCTTCGACACCTTTGTCTGAAATCTCAATGTGTACCGAACGGCGGTCATCGGCGTTTGGGGTTGCTCGCCGCACCGGGGTCTCGCGATGCTGATTTTATCGAATCGGTAGCACCTGATGATCAACTGGACGAGATTGTGATCAACAAGACGGCCAGCGGTGTATTTTCATCGACCAACCTGCACTATGTTTTGAACAATCTTGGGATTGAATCATTGATGGTCGTTGGCGTGTATACCAATGAATGTGTTGAAACCACGGTACGTGACGCATGTGACCTGGGGTATTTGGTAACCGTCGTCGAGGATTGCTGTGCGACAGTCACGCCGGAGTTGCACAACGCATCCCTTGCGACTTTGCGTGACCGTTACGCTCGTGTCGCACGACTGACAGATGTGCTGCAAACGATTCGGTCTTTTCTGCCAAATTGATCGCGACCCGAGTTGTGCCAGATGATTCGTGGATCAAGCCTGGGTTTGGATCGGATCGAGTTCGGGTGCCTTTCGATTGAAGTGATTGACACGAGGCTTCCAAGTCGTGCTAACATTTGTTTCCCATCGGTTTTCCGACTGTGCGGAGTCCGACTATGTCACCCCGTCTTTGCTAAAGATCGTTCCAATAATGTGCAATCCAACCAAATTGATCGGCCGATTACTGCTGGCAACTGTGTTTTTGGTTTCCGTCGCTCAGTCCGCCCATGCCGACGGTGTGCACCTTTTCATCCTGTCCGGCCAGTCCAACATGGCGGGATTGAAACCGGAGGAGTCGTTCACACCGACGGTGGAAAAGAAGTTTGGCGCCGACCATGTGATCGTTGTCAAAGATGCCGTGGGCGGGCAACCGATCCGCCGGTGGCACAAAGGCTGGGAGTTGGGCGAAGGTGACAACCCAAAACAGATCGGTGATCTGTACAACCGATTGATGGGCAAGGTCAATGCGGCGATCGTTGGAAAACAGGTTGATTCGGTGACGTTTCTTTGGATGCAAGGCGAAAAAGACGCACGAGAAAAGCACGGGGACGTCTATGCCGCCAGTTTCAACGCTTTGCTGGACCAATTGCGGTCTGATCTGAAACGCAAGGACATCAATTTTGTCATTGGCCGCCTGAGTGATTTTGACATGCAAAACAAGACATATCCCCATTGGACCAAGATGCGAGAGGTTTTGGTTGAACTCGCGGATTCCAATCCCCGCGGGGCGTGGGTCGACACCGACGATTTGAACGACGGTACAAATCGCAACGGCAAGGAAATCAAAAACGATCTGCACTACTCCGGCAAAGGCTACGTCGAATTTGGAAAGCGGTTGGCTGATGCGGCAATCGGATTGATTGAAACGCACGCCGAAAATTGATCATCCGGGGTCATGCGTGGTCACACCCGGAAGTATCACGGCTGAAGGTTCAAATTGACAAATCAGCCGATGGGACCAGATCGGCCTTGTGAATCGTTGGTGAATCCCTAGGATTTGATGAGCGTCTTCGCAGCCGACTCTCAATCAATTCACTGGAACCATGCAGTTTCCCGAGATCCTTTTGCCCAATGACATCAGTGTTGAATCGCTCCAGAGACTTTTTCAAGAGGCGAATCTGGAAACGCGAATCGATGGCGACGGCGATCTGGTCGTCACTCGCGGCGTGACGTGTTACGTGATTCCTACGCAGGATTCGGTTCGATTGTTGTTACTGACGTTCGTTGGAACCAAAGACGAGGCGACCACTGCACAGAAAATCGATTTTGCAAATCGAGTCAACAACCAGATCGCGACCGTCCGTGCCCACGTCAATCAAAAAGAAAAGGTCGTCTTTGACAGCCACATTCCGATCGACGGGGGCATTACTGGTGTGGCGATCGTTGCCGCAACTAAGTTCTTCCTGATCGCCATCGCCCACGCCATCGACTCCTGTGACGACGCCGACATCGTGCGATAGATTGACTTTCTCCGCTAATCGCCACGACGGCCAAACGCACCCCGACGCTAATCTGGGCTGCTTACACTCCCTTACTTTTCAATGGATGCCAAACGCAGAAGTTATTGTTTTGCCGCCCCTTATTTCTTCTTGGGACCGGATGACACTACTCGGCGAGTGACATGGGAGTGTTGTCGCGCCGATTTCGCAGGTCATCCACTCGGTCGATGCGCAACTTCGATTGCTCGACCAGTAATTCGGGTCGGTCCATCGCATTCTTTGCGATTTGCTGAGACCATTGATCCAAGATCTGCCTGATTCGCTGTTGACGACTTGCCGATGTGCTTTCTTTGACGACGTCCATCTGCAATTCTTCAAGTCCCGGCATCGATCGCAATGACCGCTTGGCGATCAACCGCAAGGCCTCGTAGTCGTCGTCAAGCGATTGGGCCAAAAATGGCGTTTGCCATTCGCGACCGGAAACCGATTGAGCATCATCCCAACCCATGCTCCACGTCGCCAACGCCCGATTGGCAGCGTTCCCCTTCAGAAGCCAAAGAAGCGAAGCGGCAACGGTAGACTCATCGTGATCGAGACTGGGTGGATCGATATCGTACCAGTCGTTCAGATACCCCGATGCCCAGGCCAGTGTTTTATCTAAATGACATAAGTTGCAAGCGTTCGGCCGCCCGGCATCCCGATCCTTGCCGATATTTGGACTGCTGATGGTGTGACTACGGATCGCTTTGAGCAATCCATAGGTCGTGTGTGGCATGTGGCAGTTGTAGCACAGTGATCCACTGGAGCCCGAAGCGTGATGCGTATGACTCTCTGCGTACTGGTCCTGCTGGTGACACTGCGTACATGCCGAATCACCAAGGGCATCCGGTTGAAGTTGGTCGTTGGCCCATTCTTTTGGCGTCCTCGGGTCGGATTTCGGCTGGTGAAGTTGATGACAGGAAAAGCATGTCATCTCGCCCTTTTGAAAACACGCAGAATCTGTTACGCCATTAAATTCACGTCCCGAGACGCGCACCATTCCGTCGTTGTAATACGATTCGTTCAGCAGCATTTCCAACGTCGGATAGTGCATCGCGGCCTGCTGTTCGACATACTCAGGTGAGTTTCGACGAACGACTAGATGAGAATCGGCAAGGACGTTCCCCGGAACGAATCCACTGCCATCCGCGTTTTCAATGCTACGTGGTGTAAAGAAGATCGAATGACATTGCCCACAAACTTCCACCGAACGTTCTTTTGGAAGGGACACCGGGTTGACGATCGGATCCGGTGAGTTGGCGTGGGCGGCATTTTTTTGCTTGCGAAATTGAACGTGGCCGGCGCCGGGTCCATGGCAAGCTTCACAAGAAATCCCGAACTCGCCGACCTGGGTGTCCCACCCAAAACGTTCGTCGAAGCGGCCCATTCGGTGTGTCGAATGGCACCTGCTGCACGTCTGGTTCCAACGTCCCGTTTCAAACGAATGGATCGGCCGGGGACGCAAGAACACAGCATCCCGTGGGATCCACTCTTGCGTTTCGACCAGGTATGCCCAGGGCAGCAACCCTATCATCCGTCGGGCTCCCGTCGCAAACCAATAAAGTTGCATGTGGTGCGAACCCGTTGTCATCACGACCGGTGTGTGCGTGCGGGCCGTTGGACTGGGATTGTTTAAGTCGGGCATGTCAACGAAACACACCTCGCCTTCCCGAGTCATTTCGTATTCATTTCCCCGATATCGCTGGACGACGTCATTAAAGTCTCCGATGATCGCGTCGGGTGTCGCCACCTGGGTCATCGATCTGTGATAGGACGCATACCAAGACGCGTGATTTTCCAGGTGACAATCCTTGCAGACTTCCGAGCCGACGTAACCATGTGACGGAACTTCGATCGGACGATAGGGTTCCAAATCGGAGTGGGTCGGAACGGCAATCGTTTCAACCGGTATCGACTCGGGCGTGTCGATGCCCGTTTGGGGAAGCCCAAACCAAACCAGCGCGGTGATGACTACTGGGAACGCAAGGCCCGCCCAAAGCGAACGGTAGACCCTGTGAATCACCACGCCTAACAGGATTGAGACAAACGCAGTGACGGTCAGGATGGCAAGGTTCATCGACGCGAATTCTCAGCAAAGACAGGGACGTACGGACAGTCTACATCATTCCGTCTACTTGAAAACATTTGGACGCGTCGGTTGTACCAATCGGATGTCAATGCACCAATCGCACGACCCGAAATCCGTGGCCGAATTCCCGTGCGTCTTCAGATCGACTTGTGCCGATATCGGTGCTCCAAAAGCGGTCGAGATCATCCACAGTTATCACTTCAATACGCGAACGGTCATCGATCGGAAACTCCAATCTCCGGCGGCCTCCACACCATAGTGCGGGCTACTGTCCAACCGCAATGATTCGCCGGCGTGCAAGACTCCGATGTCGCTTAGGATGCCGCTCTGGTCCTTCGCGTCAATGTCGGCGTCGACACAGTAGATTGCCAGCGGTGCTGCATCGGCGACTTGATAAAAACCGCCACAGGTGCCGTTTGCTCCGGCGACAATTGCGACGGATTCGACAATCACGTCTTTGTCAAATTGAATTAGAAACGATTCGCGATCATCAGCTTGGTTCGAACCACCGCCCAGAATGCCGATACCATGGGGCGTTGTAACGATCGTTCGCTTGGAAAGATCGCCTTTGACGTCTGATGAACTATGGTTAACTCGCAAGGTCGCTTTCACCGTGCGATGTTCGTCATGGATGACAACTTCTGCGAGATTTTTCCCGTCGATCATCTGCTTGAACGAATCCGATGACCAATCCAAGTGAACACGTTGCTCGGGGGCCAACGCGGCGATGCGGTGACCTCCGCTGGTTCGATGCAACAGTGCCTGGGCGGACAGATGTTTCACAAGTGGCTGCAATGAAGGCTCGTTGATCAAGTCATTCGTCTCCCATTGATCAACGGCCAAATCGTACATCTCGTACGGGTTCGCCTCGCCGGCGCGAAGCAGAGATGCATCGAAAAACAGTTTCCACTTTCCCGGATAGACTTTCCCGTCGACGGTCGGACTGTCTACTCGCATGGCGGCGACCGCTGGATCGTTTTCGGCTTCCTTGTGGTCGTTAAAAAACAGTGGCGGTCGGCCAGGAAGCGGCCGACCACGAAGTGCCGCCAGAATGCTGTAGCTATCCTCGGCGCCCTTGTTGCCGCCACGAAGATCAGGCAAGTCGGCTTCGACAATCTCTGCAAACGTGGCATACAGGTCTTGCAGACCGATCGGAGCGTCATAGGTCTTTCCGATTGTCGACGGATCCCCGTCGCCGATCGCGCCGGCCGGCCAACTTGCGATGAACGGGACGCGGTGTCCGCCCTCGTAACAAGAACCTTTGTGCGACCGAAACGGCCCTGTTGCGATATCGTCGTTTATTTCTGCACCATTGTCGCTGGTAAATATCACCAGCGTCGTTTCGATCAGCTTGCGGCCTGGATTCCTGGGGTCTTCGGTAGTCTCCAACCAAGTGATCAATCGCCCGAGCGCCACGTCATTCTCGTAAACGTAATCGTATCGACGATCCATCGATCGGCCTGATTTGGTTTGGCCCGCTCCGAAAACCTTCTGACCACCGATGGTTTGGTCCGGCGTATAGGGCGAGTGATTGGAGTTGGACGGATAATACAAAAAGAATGGCCGTCCCCGAGAGGCTTGATCGCCGACATGATGATTCAGAAAATCGATGGCGTGATCCGAGTGTCGACTGCCAAGTTTCGACAACACGTACGCATCCGGTCCGTCTTTTACAAGTTGCTTTCCGTTGCCGGTCGCCCCGACAGCGGTTCGATCGTGAATGTGACCTGGACCGATATTCTGGTTGGGGCCACTGCGTTTTTGCGGTGGCTTGGCGCCGGCATCCGGCCCTGACGTTCCGTGCGACCGCGACGTAAATCGCGCCATGTCAAAACCATGATCGATCGGTGTTGTAAACAACGGCTGCTTTAAATCTGCGTCGTCCCATCCCGCCGCGGGCGAACCGTCCGATCGTCGGTATCGCAAACCGACATGCCATTTACCAAACATGGCTGTCGAATAACCTTCAGCCCGCAACAGGGTTGCGATCGTCGGGCGGTCCGCCTCGATCATGGGGTCCCCTTGAGATCCGAACAAGACCCAGTGTTTCAAGCGGTTACGCCAGGGATATCGCCCAGTCAGCAGACCGTACCGTGTCGGTGAACATCGAGACGACGGAGTGTGGGCATCGGTCATTCGAACCCCCATGCGTGCCAGGCGTTCCATGTGCGGAGTGTGCAGCTGGACATCGTCTCCATTGCCCGTGACGTCTTGGAAAGCGCTAGTATCGCCCATCCCCATGTCGTCGGCCATCATCAAGATAATGTTGGGCCGGTCCGCGGTAACCGGTTGCAGCCAAAGTGCAGTGGCGATGAACACAAGAACCGGTAGGTGAGCTGATCGTGACATAAAGCACTCTAAAACGAGGAATGGAGGGTCACATATTACACGATTGCCGGGCTAATGATGCCCCATTGTTGACCACCCAACGGTGCGACCACAATGCCGCAGCGCGCATCGTTGCCAATCCAACTCCTTTACCCTTTGACGCCACGACCTCCCGATGAGAAAAAGCAAAGTTCTGCAACGCATCCGCCAAAGCGAAGTCATTCGAACTTGCGTGATCGGACACTACATCCCCGCGTACGTCTGCCACGCGGCGCGGGCGGGCTTCGACTGCATCTGGTTGGATTTGGAACATCGTGCAATGACGATCCACCAGGTCCAAGCATTGATGGCGTTTTCGCATCTGTATGACATTGACATCATGTTGCGACCGCCAACGCTGGAGAAAACCGGACTGTATCGGTACTTGGAAGACGGAGCCGCGGGTTTGCTGATTCCACACGTCTCGACGGCCGAGAAAGCCGAAATGCTTGTCGACGCCGTCAAATTTCCGCCGATCGGTGATCGCGGGATCGACAACGCCGGCCTGGACGCCGACTTTCATATCCACGACGCCGACGAGTATGCCCAATGGGCCAACCGCGAAACGTTTCTATGTGTTCAAATCGAAACTCCCGAAGGTGTCAAAAACGTCGACGCGATCGCCCGAGTTGAAGGCGTGGACATGATTTTCGTTGGACCAGGCGACCTCGGACTGCGGTTGCGTCAGACGGGCGAAATGACGTTGGACGAGGCGTGGGAGACCGTTGCAACCGCTTGCAAAACTCACGGCGTTGCCTTTGGCGGTCCGACACTGAGTATGGAGGAAATGCAAAAACGTCGCGACATGGGCGCCCAACTGCTAGTCAACAGCAGCGAATTCAGCAGTTGGTCCACGAGTCTTCGCAACGACATTGGACAATTCAACGAACTGACCTGAAGGAGATGCTAGTATCCCGCTGCAGCTTCGTCTTAGGGTAACGGAACTCGTCAAGAGTTTCGTGGTGGAGTCAGGAATCGCCGAAAGTCTTGACGACTTCCGCTACGCTCCCCACCCAAAAGCTCAGTTGCGGCGGAATACGAATGGCTAGAACCTGGAACCTGGAACCTGGAACTTGGAACTTGGAACTTGGAACTCACCCTTCCCCCAACCACTCCGCCGCTTCCGGAGCAAAGTAGGTCAAAACCCCATCGGCGCCGGCGCGTTTGAAGGCCATCAGGCTTTCCATTGCAACATCTCGTCGATTCAGCCAACCCAAAGCGCCGGCCGCGGACAACATTGCGAATTCGCCGCTGACCTGATACGCAAAAGTCGGCACGCCGAACGTTTGCTTGACCTTGGTTAAAATATCCAGGTAGGGCATCCCAGGTTTCACCATCACCGAATCGGCGCCTTCGGCCAAATCCAGTGCAACTTCGTGCAGCGCCTCGTCTGCTTGTTCGGGCGACTGCTGGTACGTTTTCTTGCTCGCCCCGCCTAGGTTTCCCTTGGATCCGACGGCATCGCGGAACGGACCGTAAAAAGCGCTGGCATACTTTGCGGCGTACGACATGATTTGAACATTAACATGCCCCGCCGATTCGAGCGCGTCACGAATTGCACCGATACGGCCGTCCATCATGTCGCTGGGTGCGATGATGTCACATCCGGCATCGGCCTGGACGATCGCTTGGCGCGACAAGATTTCGACCGTTTGATCGTTAACAACATCTCCATCCAAGACGATTCCGTCGTGACCATGAATGCTGTACGGGTCGAGCGCGACGTCGCAAATCACGCCCAGTGAATCGCCCACCGCCGCTTTGATACGGCGCACGGTTTGACACACCAGGTTCTCGGGATTCGTTGCTTCGGCAGCGTCGGCGGTTTTCAGTTCCGCCGGCGTGGCTGGAAAGACGGCGATGGCGGGAATCCCAAGGTCGACCGCCCGTTTGGCCGCATCAACCACCAAATCCGTCCCCAACCGATCGACGCCCGGAAGCGACTCGATCGCCTGGGCGCCGGTTTCCGGGTGGACGAAAATCGGCCAAATCAGATCGCTCACACCGAGCGTTGATTCGGCAACCATTCGTCGGGACCATTCATAGCGTCGATGCCGACGTGGTCTGGATCGCGGGAATGGCCCGCGTGCAAAGTCATACATCCTGGTTTTTACAGACCACGTTCCTCGGCAAAAGATTTAATCCGATACAGTCGTTGCTGTTCGGTTGCGTCTTTTACCTTCAACTTTCCTTCTCCGTCCATCATCAAGAAGAATCCAGGCTCGACGACTGCTTCGTCGTCTTCGACGATTTCCAGCGGGGCACCGCCTTCGATATCGATCACGGTCGCGGAAGAAACAATCGTCGTCTCACCGGTCTTTTTGACTTCCAGCGTGATTGGGTCTACCACTTCGGCCGATTCAACTTTCTGGCTCAACACCGTGCCTTCGGTCGCCTCCATTCGTGTCGGGACAAAGACGCCCAGCTTTGGATCAAAACTCTCGGCAACGACCTCAGCCTTGGGCGGTTCTAATTCGAGCACGATTCGTCGTGGCCCCGATGTGACAACACGAGGCCGATGCGGTTTGACGCTACCAAATTCGGCTTGATCCAAACTGGGCAAGGACGTCGGCGCACTCGGCTCGCTCCACTCGCTCCAACGTTTGAAGTCACGCTGCTGATTCTGCTCGGCCGACGCCGACAACGCGATGTAGCGTTTGTATGCCTCAGGATCCAGCGAACTGCCCTGTGGTTGCAGTTCTGGTTTCTGTGGGAAGTTTGGATCGTTGACCGCAAACCGAACGCGGTAGACGTACTTGTGGTTCAACTTGGGAGCATTGGGATCCAGGGGAGTCGCTCGACCACCCACCTTGAACGTTTTTCCTTTGATGTAATAGAAGTCATAGAAGCGAATCAGTTTGTAATCGACGGGATTTTCTTCGGCCGGCTGTCCTTCCATTGCGGATTGGCCACCCATCCCCATTCCCATTCCCATCCCCATTTCCATGTCATACGCTTCGTCCATGCCCATTTCCATGTCCATCATGTCCATGCCGCCACGGCCGCGTGCGCGTGTATTTCCACCGCCAATATCGACCGTGTATTTGTCTCGATCTGCCGGACCCGTACTCGCTTTCTCGGCCTCAGCTTCAAGTTCGGCACGTTCGGCTTCCAACTCACGCTGAGTCTTCATCGGGATCAACGGATTTGTTGCGAAGCTCGCGTAGGGATCCAACAGGACTGGAGGAATCCACATCGTCACACCATCCATCCAATAATCCGTGGGCACGATCTCAGGTGCGAAGCCTGACCAGTAATTCGCAGCGTTCCAAATCGTTATCTCGTTACTGTCTCGAACGACCCAGTCGGCATCCGTCAGTTGGTCGACCGATTTGGTCGTCACGTCGGCGCGTTGAACCTCATAGGCGACATATCGAGGTCTGTCTCTGACGCGCGGTTCATATTCGGCCGCATAGGAGAGGGCTTTCTGGTAAGAATTGATCAGCTCCTTATGTGGAATCACGGCGGTCCCGGCGATGAACAATCCAAGGCCCGGTACGGGAGGTTGATCTTCACCTAATTCAAGTGACTGAGTCGCCTTTGCGGTGGTCCCCAGATTCTTCTCGGGCGCCAATTTGCGGACGGGCCCCGACGCAGTGGTAGACGCTGATGCCATCGGATTTTGCATCATCATCATTTCCATCTCGTATTCCGCATCCATGCCGCTCATGTCGTCGCCGCCACCCATCATCATTTCCATCATGTCGGCTTTTTTGGACTTCTTTGTCCGCTTGGGTTTCACCTCAACCTTTTCCAATTCATCGGCAGGTTCAAGCTCGGAGATCGCGTATAGTCCGTCCTTGGAGCGCCACGCAAGTGATGCGATCACACCGGTCGCTTGAATCCCGGCGGGTTTCCCCAGGACGGGGTCCTGACGCCGTACTTTCTCACTGGAGCTTTTTGTTTTGTCCCAAGCCGTCTGGGCGTACAGATCAGACCGAATGGGGTTGCGAAACTTTTGCAGTTCTTGCGCAATATTGTGCACCGGCTCACGAGATTTATCCGGCGCATTGACGATCGCCTCGGTATGGTCTTCGTCAACAACTCGTTGTTTAACGTCGTTGGCGTTTAACTCCAATTTTTTGGGATCGTGCACCTTCGTGATGACTGTCTGCCCGAGCCCGGAATGGACCAAATAGGCAGACATCAGGACCACGATTCCTACAATCAGTTTTTCAAAGTTGTAGAGAGCGAAGTCTTTTAATTTATCGGCGTCCATGATGGTTCCCAGTCAGCAGGAAAAGTGTAGGTGCGTTTGCGAAAGCCAAAATTAAACTCGCGAAACGGATCGCGGGTCGACGGTTCATTCAAAGTCGGGACTTAAGGTGTCAGTGCGGGGACGCTAATTGCGGCCGGTGGCGTTGCAGCCGGTGGTGTTCCAGCCGGTGGTGTTCCAGCGGCCGGTGGAACCGCTGCCGGAGGAGCCTCGGCTGGTGGCGTACCGGCTGGTGGCGAAGCATCCGCCGGCGGTGTCCCGGCGGCCGGCTGGGCTTCGGTGCCGGTTGTATCCGGCGTTGCGGTATCTGGCACAGCGGTTGGAGGTGTTTGCGTCGGAGTTGACGTTTCG
>JAGQPO010000329.1 GCA_020426665.1 Planctomycetales bacterium | reverse complement strand
CGACTGGGCCTGGACCGGGAACGCGGGAAGTTCAAAAAGGGGTATCAGGACGTGGCATTCGAAAAGCCGACAGGGCGTTATGACGCAGAGTTTTTAGATTTGGCCCAGGTAATTCGCGGTGAAAAATTGCTCGACTGGGATTCCAAGCATGACATTGCAACCCACGAAGCGATTCTGCGTGCCAGTGGGGTGCTTTGAATTTCAAGTCCACTACGCCGATTCTTCCGGCCACTCGACTTTAATTTCGGCGATGATCTCTTTCGCCCGGGCGGCATCGGATTCGATCGTTTGGACGGCGACCATTCCAGGAGCCTCGGCACGGAAACCGGAGGTAAAACCACCCGTTGCAATCGCTCGAATGCCCTCTTCTTGAAGCAACGAAATCAAGATCGAAGCCGACATTTCGTCGCCGCGTTCCGCAACCGTCACCAGTTTTGTGGAATCCAGGTCAGGATGGTTGTCGTTCATGGAGAGTCCGGCTGGCTAGAGAGCGGGAATTACGCATTGAATCATAACCCGAACGCGTGAGCGGTGGTCCAGGCACCACCGGTTTTCCCTCGCTGACGCGTTTGGGTTGTGATAAATACGCAACTTCAAACCTCATCAGCGGCGGACCAGCGCTTGCGGTTCATTCCGGTTATCATAAGGAACAGCTTTTCGTGTCCATCGCCTGAGTTCCCATGACCGCTTTACGATTCTTACCAATCTTCGTTGCCGGATTTGTCGTCGCGTTTGTTCGGTCTGTCGGCGCGGCTGATGAGCGTCCGAACTTTTTGGTGATTGTCAGCGACGACCAACGGCCCGATACAATCGCCGCGCTCGGCAACCCGCTGATTGAAACGCCAAATCTGGATCAACTTGTTCGCCGCGGCACGACCTTCACGCGCGCAACCTGTGCATTCCCGTTGTGTGTACCAAGTCGTGCGGAGATTTTAACGGGCGCGTCGGCGTTCCAAAACGGTGTGCCTTATGGTGGCGGGAAATTGAAACCAGACCAGGTCTTCTGGGCAGACACACTTCGCGACGCCGGTTATCACACGTGGTACTGCGGCAAATGGATGAATGATGGCACGCCGGCGACGCGAGGTTACGACGAAACAAGCGGTTTGTTCAGCAGTGGCGGTGCAGGGGAAAAGGGACGCGAGCCTCGATTCGGTCGACACGGTCGACTAATCACGGGTTATCGAGGATGGACATTCAAAACAAACGACGGCAAACCTGAGCTGGAAAAGGGAATTGGGTCGGTTGCAGACACCAGTAAACACATTGCCGATGGCGCGATTGCGTTGCTTAATCGTCAAATCGACCGTCCGTTTTTTATGCACGTCAATTTCACGGCGCCCCATGATCCGTTGATCATCCCGCCGGGATACGAAGGCAAATACGATCCGGCGGAAATGCAGATACCGCCAAACTTTTTGCCCAGGCATCCCTTTGACCATGGGAACATCGAAGGTCGCGATGAACAATTATTGCCGTGGCCACGAACCGAACACGACATCCGCGAAGAAATTGCTGCCTATTACGCAGTCATCGACGACATGGACGCCAACATCGGACGCATTATGTCGGCGTTGAAGTCATCCGGTCGTGATGAAAACACCGTGATTATCTTCACAAGCGATCACGGACTGGCTTTGGGAAGTCATGGTTTGATGGGAAAGCAAAACATGTACGAACACACGATCGGTGTGCCGTTCATCATCTCCGGTCCAAATCTGCCGGTCGGAAAGCGTACCGACGCCCAAATCTATTTGCGTGACATGTACCCGACGACCTGTGAGTTGGCCGGAGTTGAGATTCCACCGTCGGTCGAAGGTGCAAGTTTGGTCCCGATTCTGAGGGGAACTGCCAAACAAGTGCACTCGGCCGTCTTCGGCTATTATCAGGATGCGCAGCGAATGGTCCGCACGGAGCGCTGGAAATTGATTCGCTATCCCAAGATTGACCGACAGCAACTCTTTGATTTGTTGAACGATCCCTATGAGCAGCACGATCTATCATTATCACCAGACCACCAGAGCGTGCTTGATGATCTGGGCGAACAGATGGATCAGTGGTTTCAACGCCGGGGGATTCGCTAGGATGTCATCGATTCGGCAGCGGAAGGAGTTTCGTAGATTCGTCGACGGTATTTTGTTGTCCCGTACGTTGCGTGTGACGATGTCGTTGGCGGTTTTGATAGGCGGTACAGCAATCGCAGTTGCTGAGGACGGAGCAGTCGACGCAGCGGAAGTTGTTTTTGACCAATCGATCGCACCGATCTTGGTCGAGCATTGTCTTACGTGTCACAGCGGCGCAGAGCCGAAGGGCAATTTAGACCTGTCCGGTCAGTTGGCGGCAAATCGCGGCGGCGATACCGGCAGCGCCATTGTCGCCGGCGCTCCAGGCGAGAGTTTGCTGTGGCAACGAATCGAGTCGGGTGACATGCCTCCGAAGTCGCAACTATCCAGCGATCAGCAAAACTTGATCCGGCATTGGATACAAGGCGGAGCGGTTTGGGGAACCGATCCGATCAACATTTATCAACACACGACCTCCAGTCGCGCTGGTTACGATTGGTGGTCGCTTCAACCGGTTCAGCGGCCTGCGATTCCGCGCGACAATCGTGCCAAGTCCGCCGTCGATGCGTTTGTCCTTCAACGCTTGGATGGTGTTGGGTTGACGATGTCACCCAGGGCTGCGGCGCGCGAGATAGTGCGACGTTTGTCGATCGATTTGCTAGGCATTCCGCCAACTCCAGGAACTGTTCAAGAATTCGAGCAACAATTTTCACTGGACAGCGATCGCGCGATTGAATCGCTGATCGACCAGTTGTTGACGTCACCGCAGTATGGCCAACGATGGGCACGACATTGGTTGGATGTCGCTCGTTTTGGTGAAAGCCAAGGTTTTGAACGCGACAAGCTGCGCGACAACTCTTGGTACTATCGCGATTGGGTTATCGACGCGCTGAATCGTGATTTGCCGTATGACGAATTTGTTCGAATGCAAATCGCCGGGGATGTGATTCGTCCAGACGACGTCGATTCTGTGATCGCGACCGGTTTTATGGTGGCCGGCGCTTGGGACGAGGTTGGGCAATCGCAGCAAAGCGACGCGATGAAACAGGTGGTTCGTCAGGACGAGTTAGAAGATTACATTGGTACGGTCGGACAAGCGTTCCTGGGATTGACCGTCAATTGTGCCAGATGCCACGATCACAAGTTTGATCCGATCTCCCAGAAAGAGTATTACCGAATCTCCGCGACGCTGGCTGGCGTTCGGCACGGATCTCGAGATTTGATTTCGGGCAACCAACAAAAGATCAACGTCTATGCAGTCGTCCCGAGGCAGCCCGAGGAGACATTCTTGTTGGGGCGGGGAAATCCGAATCAAAAAATCGAACAGGTCTCACCGGGCGGTGTCGCGTCAATCAAGGGAGTGGACGGCGAGTTCGGCCTGGATGAGAGCGCCAGTGATGCCGATCGGCGTCAAAGCCTGGCCAATTGGATAACGGATCGGCAAAACCCGTTATTTGCACGAGTCATCGTCAATCGGTTGTGGCACTACCATTTCGGCTCGGGGTTGGTCGATTCTCCAAACGACTTTGGTTTCAGCGGTGGTGTTCCCAGTCATCCCGAGTTGTTGGACTATCTGGCGTCTGAATTAATCGATTCTGGTTTTCGACTCAAACACATTCACCGTTTGATCGTCAGCAGCGAAACGTACTTGCAATCGTCCCGTTACAGGAAGGAGTGTGCCGCGGTCGACTCGGGGAACCAGCTGTTTTGGCGAAAAGACCCAATGAGATTGGATGCGGAGACACTTCGGGACACGGTTTTGACTGTTGCCGGACAAATGAATTCCCAGTACGGTGGGCCTTCGTACCAGGACTTTGAGACCCACGTTCACAATTCTCAGTTTTACGAAATGGTCGATCGCGATTCACCCGAAGTGTATCGGCGAACGATTTACCGAAGTTGGATTCGATCCGGTCGCAGCCATCTGTTGGATGTCTTTGATTGCCCAGACCCATCGACCACGGCACCTAAACGATCGGTAACGACGACGCCGCTCCAGGCGCTAACGTTGATGAATAATTCGTTTGTGATCAGGATGGCGGATCGATTGGCAACCCGCGTTGTCCACGAATCAGGCAACAGAACCGCCGACCAGGTCACTCGAGTGTATTTATTGGCGTACGGCCGCAATCCGGACCAGCTAGAACTGGCAGCTGCCGTCGGATTCGTCGGCGCGCATGGTTTGTCAGCCCTGTGTCGCGTGATCTTTAACAGCAACGAGTTTATTCATGTGGACTGATTATTCGCGGCGCGACTTCTTGCGGTTTTCGACTCATGGGATCGGTGCGATTGCGATCGGCGAAATGCTTGCTCGTGACGGCGTGGTTCGCGCCGCCGCAGTCGCACCCGAAGCCGACGATCCATGGCCACATCACAAGGCCGCCGCAAACCGAGTGATTCATATCGTTGCCTGTGGCGGATTCAGCCAGATAGATAGTTTCGACTTTAAACCGAGTTTGCAGATGCTGCACGGCAAGTCGATGGTGTCAGACGAACAGCCGGATGTTTTCTTTGGCAAAGTCGGCCGGCTGCGTAAGAATGACTGGGAATTTCATCGTCGCGGAGAGAGCGGTTTGTGGGTGTCGGAATTGTTTCCTCAATTGGCAAAGGTTGCCGATGAATTGACCGTCATCCATTCCATGTTTGCCGAAACTTCCAATCACACGCCGGCAACGTTTCAGCAGGGTACCGGTTTTCGATTGAACGGTTTTCCAACGGTTGGTTCGTGGTTGTCCTATGGCATGGGCGCCGAAACGGACGAATTGCCTGCCTACGTTGTCTTTCCGGACGCGCGCGGCGTTCCGGCCGGAGGTTCGATCAATTGGAGTAACGGATTCTTGCCGGCGAGGCACCAGGGGGTCACGGTTCGCAGTTCGGGAACGCCGATACAAGACTTGTTTGCCGCGGAACCCCTTGACCCAGCAACCGAGTCGGCCAGTCGCGAAATGTTAGATTTGTTGAACCGACGGCATTTGGAATTGCGTGGCGTCAGCGATCGGTTGTCGGCAAGAATCCGCAGCTACGAACTTTCCCGTCGCATGCAGGCGGTTGTGCCCGAAGTCACTGATTTGTCGTTGGAGACCGCGGCAACGCACGCGATGTACGGCACCGAGAATGAACCGACGCGAGACTTTGGCCGCAGCTGTTTGATGGCACGCCGGATGATTGAATATGGCGTACGCTATGTCCAGCTATTTTCCGGCGGTGCGTTCGGTTCACCTCGCATCAATTGGGACGGCCACGAAGACATGGTCCGAAACCACGGGCGTGAGGCGGCTCGGATCGATCAACCGATCGCGGCTTTACTGGCCGATTTGCGAGCTCGTGGAATGTTGGACGATACGCTGGTTGTTTTTACATCCGAATTCGGGCGGACTCCGTTTACCCAATCCGCTTCGGATGTTGTTGGTACCGGTCGCGATCATAACCAAGCCGGCTTCACTGTCTGGATGGCCGGCGCAGGATTAAAGTCGGGTTACGCCTATGGCGCGACCGACGAAGTGGGGTGGAAAGCGGTCGAAAAACCCGTGCACTGGCATGACTTTCACGCGACGCTGTTGCACTTGCTTGGTCTGGACCACACAAGGTTGACGTTTTATCACAACGGCATTGAACGACGTTTGACAAACGTCCACGGCAATGTGATTCACGAATTATTGGCGTGATGGAAGATCGGCAATCGACACGAACAATCAACCTCGCCGCACCACTCGTCGATTCAGTCCGTATCACTCATTCTTCGTCGTCAATCACTTCAGGGCTGGCCGGATCTTCGGGGGCGCGTTTTCGCAACTTTCGTTGTAACGACCGTCGGTGAATTCCCAGCCGTCTTGCCGCTTCGCTGATGTTGCCCCCGCAATCGCTCAATACCCGATGAATGTGTTCCCATTCATTACGGGCAAGCGACGGCGCAGGAAAACTCACTTCACCGGTCGGCACGGAGGGTTCATCGCCACGTGCGAATGCTGCCAGAATGTCGTCGGCGTCCGCCGGTTTACTCAAAAAATTGATCGCCCCGGCTCGCACCGCATCGATCGACGCCGGAATGCTGCCGAACCCTGACAACATGATGATCCTGGCGTTGGGATTCATCTGGAGCAACTTCCGCAACAGGTCCAAACCGGACCGTCCGGGCATCCGCAAATCCAACACGGCCAAATCGGTAGGGGAGTGGTGGAACACCTCGACCGCCTCGTCATAGCTGCCCGCCGTCTGGACGCGAAATCCGCGTTGCCGCATCGCCATTGCCAGCCGGTCGCGCAGAATCAACGTGTCGTCGACCAACAAGATACTTTCCGCGCCGATCGTCGCCGCGTTGTAAACGGGTGCAATTTCGTCTGTCATGATCATGGTAATTTGCGGCCTGCCACCTGTAATATCACTGGAGCGAAAGCTTACCATGAATTGTAGACGGATGCTGACGCCCCGCTATCCCACCGCAGGGTTCGTTGCTTCAAAAACCCCTATTGTCACCCTGCGATACCCTATTTACGTATATCGTCTGCTGATGACACCCAACAGGCTGCCGGTGCAACATAGTCCGATCAGTGCCAAAGCGAACAATCCGCCGGTCGCACGCAACCGATCGTCGACGACGCTGTTTTGATAGGCGCGGCGAATTCGGCCCCTGCTGTCGGCGTCAAAATTTAGCTCGACGGCAATCTCGTGTAACTCGTGGTCACCCTGTTGAAGCGTTCCGACATATCGTTTGGACACGAGTTGGTTTTCGATCCAATCGGCGTCCAAGAAGTCGTCATCGCATACCCAGCCGGTCGTCTCCTTGATGTAAAGAGAAACGTTGGCCGGGATCAGTGCTTCGAGTTGAGCTTCGCACATTTCCATGGATTCACAGCCACTGGTCGAGACAACCCAGGTGTGAACCGACGATTCCAAATCGGGCTGCCGGCCGATCCATTCGGGACGGTCGTCGGGGTAAGTAATGTGTGCCGACGGAGCGGTCGACAATTCATGGACGGTGCTGCGCTGCGTTTCGGCGGCGTTTGCGGCGTCAGCAATCTTGTCGGACTTGGCTTCGATTTTGGTTTCGGCGTATCCGACGGAAGCGACGAATACCACAACAAAGCACGCCGATGCGGCGGGAAACAGCGTTCTCATACGTTAACCTCCCGCAGATGGGAATGTGATGTGACGGGTTTTGCCATTGGGATGGTCAATGTCAATCGAGGGTTGATCCACGGCGCCGACATTTGGGTCGCGATCGCCAAACCGCCGGCGACCAATAATCCCAGCGGCTGCGGCACCGGCATGATCTGTTGGACGCCCCACGCGGCGACACACACAACGGCGACGCTCCACAAACTAAGCCGCGTCCGACGCAGCGGGTCGACGGACTTCCACCAGCGAATCCCGCCGAACAGCAGTGCAAAGTGCGCCATCATCCCCGACGCGCGAATCGTTCCGTCGGGGCGATACAGTGCCTGAGGCAACTCGCTGCCCAACATCTCGCTGCCGCTAGGTGCAAGGGACAGCAGAAAGAATTCATTCAAAGAATAGGCGAACAATCCGACGCCGGCACCAATTCCCGCCAATACCAATCGACGCGGCAACCCCTCTCCTTCGTCGCGTTCCCATAACTTACCAAGCCCCAAGATTCCTTGAGCTCCGACCAGTACGACCAAACCCATCCAGAAATAAGGCGCAAGATCGACGGCACTGATGTCGCCGGTTCTTAATCCGATCACCCCTGCCGCAACCGCCATCGTCAAAACGGTCAATGATGATGCGATCCATGATGTGTTTAGCTCCGCCATGCGGATCACGTTGTGTTTGGCTCGCAAGGCATGTCGAACTTCACTTCGCCACTGGTTTTTGGAACGAGGTTTTGTTGCTGGGCCGGCTTGCGACGCAATCAAGTGGGCCTTGGCATAACTGGGCTGTTCATTGGAGTGCAGTACCATCTGCCGAATGATGTAATACGGAACATAGACCGCTGCCAAGATCGACAGCGCGGGCAGCAACCAATGCGTGTTGATAAACAGGACAAACGCAAGAAATGCTCCGATCCAAAACCTGGATCGTGGCGACTGTTCCAGCGAAGTCCACCAAAGATGCAAATCATGCGCGGACTTTCGGACCGCCCGAAGTAACGGTTCATCGGGACTCGAATCCGGTGAGGCCGGGAGTGCCATGGGGATCGCATACTCGGTGGCGCTGGTCCGCGCCACCGGCTCGTGCAAGGCCGTCGCCGTTTCGGTTTTGCTATTGCCGACAACCGAATTCGGATCGCCGACTTTTCCGACCAATGTCGCGATCGGAACCGCATCGGAAACCGAAAGCCCCAGCGGTGCAACCATTTCCGCGACTGTCGCCGGCCGCCGCGATGGGTCTTTGTCCAGCGCCGCACGGATGACCTGGCGATAGGGAGACGGCACGTCCGCCAATTCGGGCAGTGCCGTCAGATGCTTCACAATGATCTCGTGGCAACTTTCGCCGTCAAAGGGAACGCGCCCGGTCAACAGCTCGTACAACATGATGCCCAACGCATAAATGTCGATTTCGCGTCCATATTTGCCGCGACCGATCTCGGGGGCCATGTAATGGAAGGTGCCGACACTTTCGGTGTGGCCGCCCCGCTGCGACGACGAGATGAATTTGCTTAGACCGTAATCGCCGACCTTTACAATCCCCAGGTCGTCGAACACGTTGCCCGGCTTCAAGTCCCTGTGAACCAACCCGGCGCTGTGCAAATGAGCCACGCCCGCGGCGATCCCGGCGAACCAGCGGCGCGCCTCGGACTCTGACAGACCGTTCGGGTTTTGGTCCAGCACGTCGCGCAAGTTTGCTCCCGAAACGTACTCCATCACCACCCAAGATCCGCCATCGGTGTCGCGGCAAATATCGAACAGCGCGACCAAATTTGGATGTTTCAGGTTCAAACACTGCGAAACGCCGCGAAGTTCGATATCCAAGTTCCGTTGGACTCGCTTTAACGCAACCTCCTTTCCGGCCTGGCTGACCGCGAAATAAACTTCGCCAAACCCCCCAACACCAACACCACGCCGTATTGTGTACGGCGGCAAAGGTTGTGAACCGGGGGTAAAAGTGAACGACATCGGGCGTTTTTCAGGTGGCGATCCGAGTTGGGTTTCGTTGATCGATGATCTTATTCTATCCGCATCCGCTTGGACGTCACCGGAATTCGCCACCGATGTGGGATTAGTGCCCGTCTGGCTTGCGTTGCAGCACGGTTTCAAGGATCGAAATAACCTTGCCGCGAAACCCTGTCCTTTTTGTTGACGACCGCTCTGGTCACGCCGGTTTTCGACACCATCG
>JAGQPO010000328.1 GCA_020426665.1 Planctomycetales bacterium | reverse complement strand
GGAACCTGGAACCTGGAACTTAAAACCTACCCCCCCACCGTCACCCACTTCCAGGTCGTAAAGTCTTCGATTCCCGTTTCCATTCCTTCGCGGCCGAAACCCACCGGATTGTCTCCGCCAAAGGGGACTTCGGGTTCCTGCTGGATCGTCATCGCATTGATGTGCACCATCGCGGTGTTCAGCGAATCGGCCAATAAGAGTGCGGAATTCAAATCCGCGGTGAAGACGCCAGCCGAGAGCATGCCGGGAGCCGCGTTGGCTAACTCCAATGCGTCAAGGCGGTCTTTTGCGGTCTCGATCGAGACGACCGGCCCGAATGTTTCCTCGCGAAACATCTTCATGGACTCAGTGACACCGGAAAGGATGGTCGGGTTCAGTCGATTTTTATTCCAACGGTTCCCGCACAGCAAAACGGCCCCGTGCCCCAGTGCGTCATCCAGATGATCTCGAATACGTTGACGTGCTTGGGGAGTGATGATCGGGCCAATCATGGTTTGGCGATCATTCAATTCACCCTGACCGATTGCTTGTGCCGCCGCGATAAAGCGATCGGTGAATTCGTCGACCCGCGCGGCTTCCACGATCACCCGACTGGACGCCATACAGATCTGGCCTTGATACAGAAACCCGCCGCGGACCGCCGCCTGGACCGCCAAATCCATGTCGGCGTCGGCAAGCACAATCAGAGGATTCTTTCCGCCCAACTCCAACGTCACCCGTTTGCCATGCCGACCGCACATCGCTTGAACGTGCCGACCGACACGCGCCGAACCGGTAAAGCTGACCGCGCGTACCAGGGCGTTTCCTACCAGCGCGTCGCCAATCTCGTCGCCGATCCCATAAACGATGTTCAATGCGCCGGCCGGCAAACCGGCGTCGTGATAAAGTCGCCCGACCGCATCGGCAATCATCGGCGTCTGCTCCGACGGCAACCAGACGACCGTGTTGCCGGTGGCCAACGGCATGCTGCTGTGCTTGATGCCTTTGATCAATGGAACGTTGAACGGTGTGATCGAAGCGACCACGCCGATCGGTTTCCTGAACCCCAGACTCCATCGCCCCATTTGGTTATTCGGCCCGGCGACGTCACTGGAATACGTCCGTCCGGTCATCCGCCGAGCCATCGCCGCGTTGGCGCGCAAGACTCGCGAGGCGATCTGGATTTCCATCATCGCTTTGGACAGTGGCGATCCTGTTTCGCGAATCAATAGGTCGCAAAACAATTCCGATCGCTGTTGAAGCAACTCGGCCGCGCGCAACAAAACGGATTCGCGCGCCGAAGGCCCCTGCCCTGAGATCTGTGAGAACGCTGACCAAGCCGAATGAACCGCCGCGGCGACATCAACTGCGTCACCTCGAGATGCCCGCGCGATGACGGAGTCGTCTTCCGGGTTGGTCGACTCAAACGTGCGACCAGATTGCGACGCAACACTTTGCCCGTTGATCCAATGCTCGATGGCGGGAATGTCCAATTCAACGGCTCACTTTTTTATTGGTGATGCGATCGCTGCCAACTTTCCCCACGTCGTCTTCCATGATTCGACATGAAAATAGCGATCAAACGTTTCGCGAATGGGTCCGGGGATTCCCAACCATTGTTCGTAGGTCACGCGTTCTCGCTCGGTCATGACGGCCAGCGCGTCGCCTTTGGCGTACAACTTGCGCATCACCGACAATTCGGTCACCGCATGTGCAAAGACCAGGAAAGGCGTCTTCCAAGGCTCGATCACATAGAATCTCCCACCGGGCCGAAGGATTCGCCTGACGCCGACCAGTGATCGTTCCAAATCACCCGGCATGTCCGGTAAATGATGAAGCCCTCCCTGAACGATCACCACGTCATAGGCGTTTTCGTCCAGCGGAAGATCCAAGCAATCGGCAAGATGCAACCTTGCCGGCCCGCGGTACTCTTCCAAAAGACTGTCGCTTAAATCGACGCCTTCCAGGTTTCCAAACCCCATCCGCTGAAGCGCCACCAAGCCGTTCCCGCGACCGCAAAAGATTTCGACGATACGGGACTGGCGATCGAGTGAATCGAAACCGAATCGTTTGAGCCGCGCGATGAATTTTGCGATCTCCTGTTCCGGTGTTTCAAACCTCTTGTAGGCGGCTTCCCATTCGGGGTCACAGCACAATTGTCCGGCAGCCACGTGCCGAACGATTTCCGGGGTTGAAGATTGTTCCATGATCATGTGGCCCCGCTTGAGGATTCATCCGACATGGTAAGCCGCCGAGACCGCTGCATCATCAAAACGCCGCTCATCAAGGACGCCATCGCCGTCTGGAATCCGATCGCAACAAGTGTGACGCCGGGGACGACCCAACGCATCGTTTGTGGATAAACCAGTGGCCCGAAATCCTGTTGCCACCAGCGCCAAACGACGACGCCGATCATTGCCACCCCGCCGATTCCGGCAGTGATGCCAAAGACCAGCCCACGTTCGACCGTCACGTGCTCCAATTTTTCATGGGGCGGCATCATTCCTTCACGGCCGGTAAAGATCCTGGCCAAGGCAGCCAACAACACACACTGCCAACCCATCAACACCAACAAACTAGCGACCAGCAACGTGTGAACATCCAAAGCCGCGCCCAGCACTCGGACTTGTGGCAACGCAAGGGCGTACCCGATCAGCCCGATCGCCAACAACACGATTCCGGGCCGAAAGAACGTCCAATTGGGACTGAATGCCAGAAACAATCGCAACGTTCGCCAACCGTCGCGAAACGTCCGCAGGTGCGGCGGATGGGCCTTGCGACCGTCCGGGTGCAACGTGATCGGCACCTGGCTCCACGACGTGCCGTGCGAATCGCGATGCAACCCGCTCTTGATAATCATCTCGGTCGCGAACTCCATTCCGGGTGATCGCAAATCCAATTGGTCATAGTGCTTTCGCGTGAACCCACGCATCCCGCAATAGATGTCGTTGATCGGAATACGGAACATCAACCGCACCAGCCAACTGAGCACGGGATTGCCGAACCAGCGATGCAAAAACGGCATGGCACCCGGCAACACTCGACCGCCGCCTCTGGGCAATCGACAACCTTGCACCAAATCATGCCCCTCGCGCAACGAGTCAACGAACTTTGGAATTTCTAAAAAGTCATAACTATCATCGGCATCGCCCATGATCACGTACTTGCCTTTGCTCGCTTCGATGCCATGCATCAGCGCCGCGCCGTAGCCTCGTTCAGCGACATCGACGATTCGCGCGCCTTGCCGGATCGCCAATTCCTGTGATCCGTCGGTGCTGCCGTTGTCCGCCACAACCACCTCGCCGACAATGCCCGCATCACTCATCGCGCGCATCGCTTTTTCGACACAGATCTCAACCGTGTCCGCCTCATTCAGACAGGGCATCACGACAGAAAGTTCAATCGGTCCGCTCATTCGGGTTGGGTCGCTCGGGTTGGCTCGTTGGGGACGGGTTCGCTGCGGACGGGTTCGCTGCGGACGGGTTCGGCTGGGACGGGTTCGGCAGTTAGGAAAAGCGACGGCGCGATCGCAAGCGCGATGACCAGCAAGACAATGGGCTCGACGATCATGCGGTAGCGATACGCTGGAATCTCCAACACCGCCGTCACGGTGGAAAAGTAGACCAGGATCGCGGCCAGCAGAAGACCGACGGCTCGCGTCCGTCGACGCCACAACATCAGCATCGTTGACGCCGCCGCCAGCATCATCAGCAACGTATTGCCTGCCAACCAATTGCTGCACCGATAGCGTAGGAATGTATCGACAGGCGCGACTTTAACGCCCCAGGTCGGTTGGCCTGCAAACAGATCACCGGATTCCAGTGTGACCGGATCGAGATCAGCCACCTGGCTGGGAAGCTCCGTCGCCGGCGTCCTCCAGAAGTTCACACAGCGCCGTAACGTCTTTTTCCCGAACGTGATCGGCGCACCTTTGATCGCATCAGCCGCAATCTGTTTCATCAAACGGTCCGCTGACGCATCATCCATTCCCGATCCTGTCAACGCACGCGAAACCGTCCAGGTGTCTCGCCAGGAATCGTCGGCTCGGAGGACATCCCACGCGACGTCTCCGATTTGCCGTCTCAAACCTTCCGTTGACTCGGAATCCGGAAGATTCAAACCCGCGCCGCTGCCGTCCTGGAACGTGACAATCCATACATTGCGTCCGACAAACTCGGTCATCATGACTTTGCCAAACAACGCATGATTGCGGGCTAGCCAGGGGCTGATGCAAAGGACCGTTACCACAACCGCCATCGCTGCACAGATCTTGGCGCGACGCAGACACAGGTGCGTGGACGACGGATCACGAATCCAATACCAACTGATGATCATGTAGATCGCGTCGGCAATCCACAACAACATTGCAACCGGCCGCGTCAGGATCGCCAGCCCAAGCGTCATGCCGACCGCAAATCCCAACAACACGGAGGGCTGTCGTGTAAACCGGATCACCGACCACAAATGCAACATCAACAAAAACACGAACAGTGTCTCTGTCAGGACGGTCGAAACATACGTTACCGACGAAATCATCACGGCTGCCACACCTACGATGATCCACGCGATCCGAGAATCCCGAAAAATGTCGATCGCGATGGCAGTCGTCAATCCAATGGTCGCAATCCAAAGCGAGCCCTGGAAACAGACCAACGCATACAATGGATCGGCGAACACTGTGCGAAACAATCCGATCAGCCAAGGGTACGCGGGCGTACGATACGCAACCGGTTGTTGGATCAGCAACCAATCCCCGTCGGCAACTGAACCACCCAACTCCCAGTAAAACCCGGCATCAAGTACCATTGGGCTCGGGCCGCGCATGATCACACCGATCACCTTGGTGACCAGCAGCACGACCAATACGGAAAAGCCTATTCGGGGCAGCAAAGAGAAATCCGCCGACGTCGGTAAAATCAAAGTGTACCGAAAATCACAATCTTTCGTAAATCACAATGTATCGCGTCTGCTACGCTTGAAGAGCCATGAAAGTTCGCGACGATGCCACGATTCTAACGCCTGGTACCTCGTCAACATCTAATTTTGGGGTAGCGGAACTCATCACTGGCGGTTGCACGCATCGGCTGGACATTGTCAGATCCTGAAAACGTCATTCTTCTCGTAGTTGCCAAATTGTGTCCATGAAGTCACTTTTGCCGGTCATCAACGCCGGGCTGCCGACCGATCTGGTCCAGCCCTTCGCTGCCAGAGTGGCCCGCGACGCGACTCCGCTTCGCCGACGGGCGGTCGAACAGTTGCAGGTCAACCTGGGCAAACTTTGCAACCAAACCTGCACCCATTGCCACGTTGATGCCGGGCCGACGAAAACACGTGAGAACATGGATCCCTGGACCGCCATGCGGGTGGTCGAATTAGCCCGCGATTGTCGCGATCTACAGGTCGTTGACCTGACCGGTGGTGCCCCGGAAATGAACCCCGCCTTCGTCGATCTGGTCAAAGAGTTTCGTGGCCGAGGAATTCGCGTGATCGATCGCTGCAACTTGACGATCTTGCGAAAACCGGGCTTCGAGTGGGTCGCTCCTTTCTTGGCGGAACATCAAGTCGATGTCGTGGCCTCGTTGCCTTGCTACCTGGAAGACAACGTTGACGGCCAACGTGGCGATGGCGTGTTTCGGCACAGCATCAACGCGCTGCGTCAATTGAATGAACTCGGCTATGGTGACCCCAATGCCGCAAAAAAATTGGATCTGGTTTTTAATCCGACCGGACCGTCACTGCCCCCAGACCAGCATCGATTGGAGGAAGATTACAAACGCGAACTTCAATCGCGGTACGGGATTCGGTTCAATCGGCTGCTGACCATCACGAACATTCCCATTAAACGCTACGCAATGTACCTGGCCAAGCAACAACGCTTGGAACAATACATGCAATTGCTGGAACAGAACTTCAATGCCGATGCGGCCGATGCCGTGATGTGCCGGTCTCTGTTGTCGATCGCATGGGACGGGGCAATCTATGACTGTGATTTTAATCAAATGATTGAATTGCCGTCGGTCGGACCGACAGCGCCCGTGCGTCCCACTGTTTGGAACATCGACTCGCTTGACTCATTTGCAACTCGTGACATCGCCACCGCCGACCACTGCTACGGATGCACCGCGGGTGCTGGCAGCGGTTGCGGCGGCGCGCTGATCTAAGCTTGAACTCTCTTTATACGGAATGTTTGGTTATCCACATGTCGATTTTGAACACCGAAGCCGCCGTCCGAGAACGATACTCTAGCGCCGCCGAACAACGCGAACCGGCACTGTGTTGCCCCGTCGATTACGATCGAAAGTATCTGGAGGTGATTCCCCAGGAAGTGATCGATCGAGACTACGGTTGTGGTGACCCTTCGAAATATGTTCGAGCGGGCGAAACCGTTTTAGACCTCGGCAGCGGCGGCGGAAAGATTTGCTTTATCGCGTCACAAGTCGTCGGCCAATCGGGATTCGTGATCGGCGTGGACATGAACGACGACATGCTGGCACTCGCCCGCAAAAGCCAAAAAACGGTCGCCCAGCGGATCGGATTCGATAACATTCGGTTTTGCAAAGGCAAAATCCAAGACATGCAAATCGATCGCGACCGTGTCGACGATTATTTGAGTGATCATCCGGTCGACAGCGAAGCGTCACTGCAACGATTCGAACACTATCTGGCCGAGATGCGGTCGAAAGAACCGATGATCCCGGACAATTCGGTGGACGTGGTCGTCAGCAATTGTGTATTGAATCTGGTCGATGCGGCGGAGAAGGAAAAACTGTTTGCCGAGATCTTTCGCGTGTTGCGTCCCGGTGGACGCGCCGTGATCAGTGATATCGTTAGCGATGAACCTGTGCCAGCGGAAATGCAACAAGACGGCCATTTGTGGAGTGGCTGCATCAGCGGCGCGTTGCAAGAAAAAGAATTCATTGACGCATTTGTTCGCGCCGGGTTCCAGGGTGTTGAAATGCCGGCCTACCAAACCGAACCCTGGCAAGTGGTCCAAGGAATCGAGTTCCGATCCGTCACCGTGATCGCATACAAGTATCCCGACATCCCGTGTTATGAACACAACGAAGCGGTCGTCTATCGAGGTCCATATTCCAGCGTCAAAGACGACGACGGACATGAGTTCACTCGAGGCGTCAGGGCGGCGGTTTGCCGAAAGACCTTTGAAAAAATGCAGAGCGAGCCCTACGGAAAAGACTTCCTGGCAATCTCGCCCGCGATCGAGATATCACCAGAAGAAGCCGCGTTTTACGATTGCACCGGAGGACAGGTGGTACGCTCGCCAAAGGTCACGAAGGGTGGAACGGTCGCAGTTGCTGCCATCGAAACCGCATGCTGTAGTGAAGACGGTTGCTGCTGATTTTAGGTAAGAAAATTATGGGTAAGAAAATTTGAGGCAGGGAGAATTCGAGCAGAGAGGCACCTCGATTCACGTCGAACTACTCGTTTCGCCACTTCAGTTTTCCCTACCCACAATTTTCCTACCCACA
>JAGQPO010000327.1 GCA_020426665.1 Planctomycetales bacterium | reverse complement strand
CGTCTCGCTGCATCGAAATGATTCCGGAGCTCTGGCCGGTATCTTGATCCACGAAGAAATCCGGTCGAAAGTCTGTGTGCTCCGTCATCCGGATCGCGACGACATTCATTTTCCAGGCACGGTCGACATCGTCGTTCAAACCACGACGGAGTTTGTCACGGGTTCCAAGGATCCGCCGCAAATCACGTCACTCATCAGCGGGCACCTCTCCGTGCCCCACTCCAGTTGGAATCGGCTGGAAATTCATCTTGCTGAACAGCGAATTGACGCCACCTCGTCGACGCTGGTCATGGCGCATCTGCTGTTGAATCAGAATGACTTTGAGATTCAAGGTCCGGCACAGGTTCATTTCTCGATCGAGGATGACTTGATTGTTGCTCGCTTGGCGCATGGGGTCTACTATTGCACCGCTGTCGAGGCTCAGTCGGCAGGTGGGAATTCCTATTTGACGGATGAGATTGATTCGACCGCGACCGAATTCGCTGTCGAGGATGGGTCTTCCTTTCCGCAAATCGGAAATCTCCCCATCAAGATTGACCAGGAGCACATGCGAATCGGTTCGTTCGACGAGAATGCTTTTTCACAAGTCATCCGAGGGGAAAACGAATCCGAAGCCGTGATGCATGCGGCTGGATCTCGCGTCCTCCAGCGAGTCGCCCCAACCCGCGACTTCATCTTGCCCCTGATGAACGGAAAGATGCGTGGATTCGATTTGGTTATGACCGCTGCCAATCAGGATTATCACGGAGGCTTCATCGCGATCGGATTGGTGGATTCAGGCATCGAGCTGAGAGTGATCAACGATGAATCAGTTCCGGTTGACCTCTGCCTGGATGAAGACGTATTTCAAGCGATACCGATTCAGCCGCCCGCTACGCCACAACTGATTCACCGGCAAATATTGGGGCAGCGTATGCGATATCGACAAATCGAGGATGTGGTGTTTCAACAGCAGGGTGGCGCGGAGTGGGAACCCGATTTGTTTCGCTTGCCCGAGGTATTGACCGTACGGTCTCATTGGGTTGTCGCGCCGGTTCTGGAGTTGGAGGACACGTTTAATATCCTGACGCAGCGTTTCGTCCTGTTTGATCAGGATGATCCGCGCGCGTCCGTGAGAACGGAGGAATTGTTGCTGGTGCAGCCGTCTGAGGCGGAGGTGCCGTCTACGGTCCCGGTCACTTGCTTGTTGAGTGCGAGTGCAATCACCGACACGTTGCCGGCAAAGCCGCTTTTCTCGGATCAAGAGATTGACGAGCACTTGAAATCGATCGGCGCGCGTGGAATCGTTCTCCATCGCCGATTGTGCGACGCTCATCGATCCGGATTTCGCGTCATCGACTCCTCACGCGTTTCGTCAGATAGTCCGCTAACCACAGGAGCGGTCAACGCAACGGATCCGTCCGTTGTTGATTTTCGCGTGTTGAAATTGAGCGAAGCCCAGCGGTACCGCGTGTTTGCGGCGGGACGTTACCTTCCCGCACCGTTGTCAAGCGATATGGATCTCGAGAACGACCGATTAGCGTGGCGTCGTGTCTCACTGCGCGACGTGGAGCGATCTCATCGCCCGGCGCGCGAGCCGTTGACCGCACCCGAGGGAATGATGATTTCCGAGCAAACCGCGTTTCACCAACTGGCACAGATCGCCAGCATTCCGCCACCAGAGTTTGTGTTTGATCGCGAGTCCGATCTAACGTGGAAGTATTTTCGGCCCGGCCAGTTGGACTTGAGATTCGCTCCCGACAAGCCGGGCGCGATGCTGCATCATTCCATCCGTACCCTGGCCGCAAACCCGGCGACGAGCGTTCCCCCTGGGATGGCCAACGCTGTTTGGCAGGCCTCACCGTCAACGAACTTTGCGCTCCGTGATCCCATGCAATTCAAGCCTCCGCAAGGAGCCGACATTCAGTTGTTGGATGGCGAACCGGTGGAGATGCGTCGCGAACGGCAGGCCGCTCGCGTGAACCTAAAGTGGAAAGAAACTCTGGGTGAGTTGATCGTCGATGTCAAAGAAATCGAGCCCGATGGTGACGGGATCACACGGGTATTGCGACAACGCTCTGCTGGCGGAGATCCTCCGAAGGCAGCGGATGTGGAAGTCGAGTTGAAAGAGGGCATCGCGAACTGCTTTGTCCGAATCAACCAGGACTTGGTCAAGATCGACGAACGTCAGCCGCAATTCCCGATTTATGACGCCCGCCAATCCGCAAACACCCAGAGCCCTTTGACAGACGTTCATAAGGTGTTCTCCGAATCACCGAGTTCTAACAAACCGAGCACGCCGCAATTCGGAGAGTCACCAACGGGCGCTGACACTGCGGTGGACGCCACAGCGCTCTGGACACTCGCATATAACGAAAACTCACTCAAACTGTGGAGACTTGATCAAACCGATGCCCCGGTCGCAACGCTTCCGAGGGCTGGCTCAGCCGAGTCTCGCGGTGTTTTCGCAACCCGCAATGGAGAACTCAGGGTCCTTTGTACTAAGGGTAATGTGGAGGACGATCTGGTGCTTCACGACTGGCAAGTGATGCCCTCAGAGGATGAACCGCTGCCAGGATCCGACGGTCCGTTATTGGGGCTTTGTTCCGCCACGGTGAGTCAGACAGGTGGCGGTGGATCGCAACATCTCGCAGAGTGCTACGTTGCACTGTACGACGATTCGGTAAAGATCTGGCGGCAGCGTTCCGGTGATGCCGCAATCAGTCCGGCGATCGCCATCACGCTCGGCTCCAGCGACGGGAATCGACGACTGAGCGTTGTCAATAGTCCCGCAGGCTCCTCCCCAGCCGGACACCTGTTCGTCGCGGTGAGCGAGGGGAATAGTCGAGCAACGCAAAAGGTTCGCGTTTGGAAACTCGATGCGACCGCCGTTTCGCCAACGCCCGAGCAGTACGCGGAGATCTCCACCCCTGATGTCTCCGAGTTCGAACTCTTTTTCGAATCCGGCCGACTCATGGTGATGGTCGGGCTGACATCGGGAATCATTCAATCGGTAGATGCCGCCTCGGGTGAATTGAAAAAACAGTACACGGGCAAAGGAGTCGTCACGGGACTTTCCGTTCTCGACGTCCCTGGAAAACTATTGCTCTGCGCCACATTCGAAGAACAAGACCCAGCTCAGATTGACCGACTAGTCCGATCCGTGATGGTTTGGGATGCCAACAACGAGCTACTGCTTCGAAATCGTACGAAGGAAGGTGCGGAGCCCAACTACGGAATCGCCCATCTGATACAAATCGATGCAGGCGTCCATATTCTGGCAGTCGACACGGGTCCAGATGGACATATTCAATTGTTCAACACGTTGCTCGGTGCCTATCGTCCTCCAGAAACCGTATTCGTCAGCCTCGTCGAGTCGTGGTTGGAGCCCGTCAATGTTCCGATTGAATACAAGACGGAGGCAGGTGAAATCAAAGATGCAGTCGTACCATTCTTACCGCGGCTAGTCCTCACCGATCGCAACAACGCCAGCGTCAAGTACTTG
>JAGQPO010000326.1 GCA_020426665.1 Planctomycetales bacterium | reverse complement strand
GCGACGGATGACACGTCAGAGGGCGCACCAGCAGAGGAAGTTGTCCAAGACCGACCTCGCGGAAACGGAGCAATCGCAGTGTCGGGTGCTTTGGTCATACAACGTCAATAGAAAAGCGGCTCGAAATGCGTGTCGGTCGCGATCTCCCCGCGCCGACACACCATTGTAGGCGCGACAACACGCCTCCGGCTAGGAGAGTTCATTCCGGTCGAATCGCTGTGAATCAAAACAATCGGTTGTATCCGTTTAGCGCCGCCACTCGATAGGCCTCCGCCATCGTCGGATAGTTGAATGTCGTTTCGATGAAGTATTCCAATGTCAAATCCTCCGATTCCATCACGGCTTGCCCAATGTGAACGATCTCCGACGCATTCGCTCCAAAACAGTGGACGCCTAGAAGCCGGAGTGTCTCTCGATGAAACAGGATTTTCAGCATTCCGACGGTCGTCCCCATGATCTGGGCGCGGGCCAAACTTTTGAATTGGCTCTGCCCCACTTCATAGGGAATACGCGCCGCCGTCAATTCACGTTCGGTCTTTCCGACGGAACTGATCTCGGGGCTGGTATAAATCCCCGTCGGAATATCATTCAACCTCAGGTTTCCGTCCTTACGGCCCAGGACATGCGTTCCGGCGGCGCGACCTTGAGTGTAGGCGGCACTGGCCAATGATGGATAACCGATCACGTCGCCGACCGCATAGATATGATCTTTGGCGGTTTGAAATTGATCGTCAACTTCCAACTGGCCGCGATTGTTGACCTGCAATCCGACATTCTCCAGCCCCAAATCTTCAGTGTTGCCGCTGCGTCCGTTGGCCCACAACAGCACGTCGGTTTTCAATTGTTTGCCACTTTGCAAATGCAACACGACGCCATCGCTTTGGCCTTCGATGCGGTCTAAGGTTTCGTTGTGCCGAATCACCACGCCTTGATCTCGCAAGTGATACGACAACGCGTCGACGATTTCGTCATCCAAGAACTCAAGCAAGCTGCTGCGGGTGTTGACCAGGTTGACCTTGATGCCAAGGTTGCGAAACATCGATGCATATTCAGTCCCGATCACACCGGCTCCGTAGATCGTGATCGAGCCCGGCTTTTCGGTAAGCCCCAGGATCGTATCGCTGTCAAAGATTCTGGGATGGGTAAAATCGACGTTGTCCGGCCGATACGGTCTGGTGCCTGTCGAAATGACAAAGGCTTTGCTGCGGATGGTTTCGCCGTTATCAATCGATACGGTGTGTTCATCAACAAATCTGGCGTGACCGCAATAAACGGGAACGTCATTGCGGTCGTAGAACGATTGTCGCATCGAAACCTGTTTGGCAATAATCTCGGCCGTCCCGCGACGTAATTGCTCCATCGTCGGACTCGCGTGAATCCCCAGTTCGCGAAAAACGGGGTTGGTCAACACGTTCATGGCGTTGGTGATCGTGTACCGCAACGCCTTGCTGGGAATTGTCCCCCAATGGGTACATCCGCCGCCGATCTGACGATATCTTTCTGCGATACCGACCCGCAGCCCGCCTTTTCGTGCTTGCATCGCCGCGCCTTCGCCGCCGGGCCCTGTCCCGATGACAAACAGGTCAAAATCAAAGTCGTTGTCGCTCATTAATGTCCGCTTTTGTTTGAATTTCCAAATTTTCCGCGTGTGTTTTACGATGTTGATCGCATGTGTCCAATCCGATGTCACCTTTGCCAACCCCGCCGCCAATCTACAGAAAGTGATCGAGTGGATGGAACGCGCGGCCAGTTTGGGACCGGCCGAGTTGGTGGTTTTCCCCGAATGCATGCTCAGCGGATACACGTTCCAATCGCGTGAACACGCCTTTGACGTCGCAATTGAAATTGATGATCCGATCATCGATGAACTGGCCCGCAGCGCACGACGATTGAACCAATCTGTCGCGATCGGTTTTCTGGAACGCGACGGTGAAAAACTGTTCAACGCTGCGGCATTGATCGGTCCCGAAGGTGTCATCGGTTGTTACCGCAAGATCCACTTACCCGGATTGGGCGTGGATCGATTCGTCGACCGCGGAGATCGACCCTACCAAACTCATTCTGCCCGGACCGCGAATTCCGGCCAGGCACACGTGGGGTTGGCAATCTGTTACGACGGTTCGTTTCCCGAACCGATGCGCGTCTTGGGATTGGCCGGCGCGGACATTATTGCGTTGTGTACAAATTGGCCGATCGAAGGCATCCGAACTCCATCGATTGTTCCGCCCGCACGTAGCATGGAAAATCATCTTTATTTTGTCGCCGCCAATCGTGTCGGAACGGAAAACGGAGTCAGTTTCTGCGGACGCAGTTCGATCTGTGCTCCCGACGGAATTGTGCTGGCCGCAAGTGACGACGACCAGGAGACCATTCTGATTGCGCAGGCCGACCTTCGAATCGCCCGCAACAAGACCCTCGAGCGAACCCCCGGAACTCATGTTATTGATCGGTTTGCGGATCGATGCCCTCAATACTATGGCAGCATCACCGATCCGGTAAAATGATAAACTGTGTCCTTCCAGTTCCATAACGATTCAGCTGGACAACGATTCAACCTTTTCTTTGGGCGCGGAGACTACGATGGATGCGATGGACGTTTTGGGAGCATTGTTGGGTAACAAGGGTTCATCCGGTTCACGTGGCGGAGGCATGTTGAATGACATCCTTCGTGGTCAAACACAACCGTCTCAACCGGCGCCTCAGCGTCAACCGGCGCCACAACGTCAACCGGCGCCACAACGGCGCACCGCCCCGCAGTCGTCGGGGCGGCAGCGTCCCACGTCGATCGGTGACGCCGCACGCAGCTTGGAAGAACTGCTTAATGTTTCCAACAGCCGTTATCAGGAACGACACCCCGAAGCTCGGCATGCGCCGCAACCACAACCGCAACATCACCCCGAGCCGCAACATTACCCCGAACCCCAACCTGTTCCGACGCCGCGATCACAACCCCGTTACACTCCGCCGACGCCCGTGGAAGAAGATTCATTGAACGAGCAATCGGTCATTCTGATCCGAGCGATGATCGGTGCCGCCAAAGCGGACGGACAGATCGACCAGCAAGAACAAGAACGCATCGCGTCGCAGTTGGGGCATTTGTCACCGACCGAAATTCAATTCCTGAGACAGGAATTCGCACGGCCCTGTGACGTCAAACAATTGTCCTGGGATGTTCCATTGGGAATGGAAGAACAGGTCTACACGATGTCGTTGATCGCAATCGATTTAGACGAAAACAAGGAAGCCGAATACCTGGCCGATCTGGCCCACGGACTACGGTTGCAACCACGACGGTGTAACGAAATCCACCGCAAGTATCACGCACCCGAAATCTTTCGAGAGTAGTTTTTTTAAGTTCCAAATTCAACGACTCAACTCAATAGC
>JAGQPO010000325.1 GCA_020426665.1 Planctomycetales bacterium | reverse complement strand
GTGAATAGCGAGCGGCGATCGATCCCGCTGCGATGGCAATCAATCCGCAAGCAAACGCCAACGCCAGCAAAACAACCATCCGCTTGCGCGCGTTGGGTGTCGTGCGCTGTGCTCGTTTGCCACGATGACCGATTGCAACCAACAACGGCTCGTGGGCGAGAAAGCCGGCGATCGATGCGACCGCCACGGCCGAACCGACGACCGTCGGGCCTGTCATGATCAACGCCGTGCAAATTGGAATGCCTAGAATCGCGTAAGCGCCGTGTTCTTTCGGCTTAAGTTTTGCAGCCGCTGGGGTTTCGGGTCTGGCAGTCGAGGGATCGGCGCGGTTTGGTTCGGTAGGCCTTACTTGTTCCATTTATGTGTTAATCGGGGTTGCCTTGATATTCCTTCCACGGCCCCGTAATGCTGCCTGCAAAAGCCAAGCATCAACTCCGGCCGCGCCACAGGCGTCGTCGGTCAGGCCGACATTCGCAGGACCAGCAGAGCGTTCTCGCGGACTTCCGTCGTGCTGCTGATTTTCGCCTGCGCCATCCACTCGGCAAAGGCCTTGCCACCGTGAATCAGCACCACTCGCTGATCTTTCGTCCTTCGATCAAACGAATCGGACGGCCATCCGGCGCTTGGGCAATCAAGCTCTCGGGGATTCCCAACTTGTGGTAGATCGTAGTCGCGATGTCGGCTGACAAGTATTCGTCTTTTGCAACAGCACCACCATCAGGTGTCGTTTCTCCAAGTACATGACCGCCGGGAATTCCCGCGCCGGCCATGATCGCAAACCCTGACGACGACCAATGGTCTCGACCACTTGCCGAGTTGACCGTCGGTGTGCGTCCAAAGTCCGTCAACCAACACACCAGCGTGGTATCGAGCATCCCGCGCTCCTGCAAATCGATCAACAATTGGGGCAACGCTTGATCGACCGGTGGAATGCGACTGTCTTTTAGTGATTTGAAATTATTCGCGTGCGTGTCCCAGCCTCCGTCCGTCACGGTCACAAAACGAACGCCCGATTCAACCAGTCGACGGGCCAGCAAACAGCTTTGTCCGAAACGAGTTTTCCCATAGGCCTCGCGCAACGTTTCCGGTTCTTCGTGTATCGAAAACGCCCGTCGCGTTTCGGGAGACGTGATCATGCGGTGCGCGGTTTTTAGATGCTCATCCAAGGCATCATAGGAGGTGGGCTGTAAATCGGCTGCCCGCTGAAGTTGATCGATCTGGTGAAGAATTGACTTTCGACGATCCACACGATCGAGCGAAACACCCGACGGGGGTGTGATATCGCGAACCGTAAACGCGCTGGCATTCGGATCGGCGTCAATTTCAAACGGTCCATGTTCCAAGCCCAGGATACCAGCCGAACCACCTCCGAAACGCCGATCCACCTGGGTCCCCAGCTGGACAAACGGAGGCAGCGCGGATTGGAATCCGTGGTAGTAGCTGGTCACGCTTCCGTAACACGGATAGTGAACTGATTGGTTGAACTTTCGCCCCGACATGACAAATTGATCGGCTGTCCCGTGACTTCCGTTCTGTGGATTCCAACCTCGCAATAACGCGAATCGTTTTTGTTCGGCAGCCAAACGCGGAACGATCTCTGTAAATTGAATGCCAGGCGTTGCGGTGGGGATCACATTGAATTCACCACGTACGCTGGTTGGCGCGTCGGGTTTAGGATCGAACGTGTCGTGATGACTCGTTCCCCCTCGCGTCCAAATCAAAATGCAGCTGTTTTTTGTTTTGGTTGATGCACTTTCGGCGTGAAGCAATTGGGGTAGCGAGAGCCCCAAACCGGAAAGGGCACCAATTTGCAGAACGTGGCGACGGGAGACGCCTTCGCAATCGCGCATCCGCAGTGGCTCGATATTGAACATCGCGAATCTCGTTGGAGGTGGGGGAGGCTGGGCGGGACCACATCCAGTGGCGAAATCCAAGATAACGACTCCGGCAGCAAAAGTCTCCGTTGATCCGACATTTTTCACGCTCGTTCCCGCTGATCGTTCGGGTGGTGAGCAGCTTTTTCGGCACCGTCGGGAGAACCAAGTGGCAAAAAAGCGACGATTGGGTCATACTCATGTGTCTCACCCACCCTCAACGCCTGCATTCATTGAACCATCGATGACTGCCGGTTCCCGCCTTCAGTCGGCCCGTCATGCGATTGCTCTCCTTGGTCGGATTGGTGATTGTGTTCGTCTCCGCCAGTGCGGAAGACCACACTGCCATTGTTAGCCCGGATTCCATCTCGTTGTCGAGGCGATTCGACCGAGTTCAAATACTGGTCGCCGATCCTGCCGTCTCGCCCGACCGATCGAAAGATCTAACGCACGGAGTGACATATCGATCGGAAGACCTCTCGATTGCGACGGTTGATTCGCATGGGGAGGTGACCGCCATCGGGCCCGGACAAACCACGATTGTTGTGCAGTCGAACGACTGGCAGCACCAGGTTCCCGTCAGTGTGGGTGATCAGGATCAAATCGATTTTCTAAAAGACATTCGCCCCGTACTTGGCAAGGCAGGATGCGCGGCGGGCGCCTGTCACGCCGCCCAATACGGCAAGGGCGGATTCAAGCTTTCTGTCTTTGGGTTTGATCCGAAATCAGATTACGCCGCGATCGCTCGATCCAGTCGAGGTCGTCGGTTAAATTTTGCCAACCCTGACAAGAGTTTACTACTTAGCAAACCTGCCATGCTGGCCAGTCATGGCGGTGGGTTGCGATTGGAACACGACAGCGTCGAATACGAAATGGTTCGTGATTGGATCGCGTCAGGAGCACCCGCGGCGGCCGACCTCGATGTGAAAGTCCAGAAACTGGAAGTCCAACCCGCCCGTCGCATCGGCGCCCAAGGTTACAGCCAGCAGTTGCGAGTGGTCGCCCATTACAGCGACCAGACGCATCGTGATGTGACAGCGCTGGCGGATTATGATGCGATCGACAAAGCGGTCGTCTCCGTCAATCCCGAAGGCTTCGTGCATGCCGCAGGTAAAGGGCAGACGGCCGTGATGGTACGATACGAAGGCCAGGTCGCGGTTAGCACGTTTGTGGTGCCGTTTCGCGAGCAGATTGAACTAGCCGATTGGCACTGCAACAATTTTATCGATGAGATCGCGGCGCAAAAGTTCCGTGACCTTGCTTTGGAACCTTCGCCGCTTTGTGATGACGCAACGTTTGTTCGCCGCGCGTTCCTGGATTGCATCGGGGCGTTGCCGACAACCGAATTTGTCCGCGATTTCCTGGCGTCGGATGCGGCGAACAAACGTGAACGGCTTGTCGATCAGTTGTTGGGACTTACCGGTGATGCGACGCTGGACGTTTTCAACGATCAATACGCTGCATTTTGGACATTGCGATGGTCCGACCTGATTCGTAACAACAGCAACGATCTGGGCGAACAAGGGATGTGGGCGCTGCACAATTGGATCAAGGATTGTTTTCGCACCAACAAACCATACGATCAATTTGTTCGCGAACTGGTGACCGCGCAGGGTTCGATCTACTCGCACGGGCCCGCAAACTACTTTCGAATCAATCGCGATTCGTCCGCGTTGACCGAAGCGACATCGCAATTGTTTTTGGGCATCCGTTTGGAATGTGCCAAGTGCCATCATCATCCGTTTGAAAAGTACGGCCAAGAAGATTACTACAGCATGGCCGCGTTCTTTTCACGAGTGAGCACCAAGAACAGTGAAGAGTTTGGACTGTTCGGGCGTGAAACGATTGTCACTGTGCGATCCACGGGTGATGTTTCGCATCCCCGTACCGGTCAACGGATGCTGCCCACGCCGCTGGACGGTGAGGCTGTCGATCATGACTTGGATCGCCGATTACCATTGGCACAATGGTTGACTGATGAAAACAACGGTTTCTTTGCTCGGGCGGTCGTCAATCGATACATGCGATATTTGCTTGGCAGTGGACTTGTCGAACCAGTCGATGATTTGCGAAGTACCAATCCGCCCAGCAATATCGCATTGATGGACGCATTGGCCGCCGATTTTGTTAAACATGGTTACGATTTAAAGCATCTGATTCGCACCATCATGACCAGTCGGCTGTATGGACTCAGTTCGACCCCTACGGCAGACAACCGCTCCGATCACAAGTTTTACAGCCATTTCCAAGTCAAACGGCTCGCAGCCGAACCCTTGCTTGACGCACTTGATCAGGCCACCGGCGTCCCGACCAAGTTCCGAAACCTGCCGTTGGGAACGCGAGCGATCGAATTGCCAGACGCGGAATACCCCAATTACTTCTTGACCACGTTTGCCAAACCACGCCGTGTCAGTGTCTGCGAATGTGAACGCTCTGCCGACCCTAACCTCGCGCAAACCTTGCACACTTTCAACGGCGAGACGATCGCTCAAAAAGTTGCCGACAAGACCGGTCTCGTGGCGAAGTTGCTTGAAGCCAAAACGGAACACGATGATCTGGTAACCCAACTGTATCTCGCCGCACTTTGTCGATTACCAACCGATGCGGAGCTGGCATTCAGCCGAGACGTTGCGAAACAATCGCCGACGCCACAAGAAGCCTACCAGGACCTGTTCTGGGCGTTGATCAATTCAAAACAATTTTTATTTGTGCATTAGGTCAGCTGTGAATCGAGTCGCATTTTTCATTGTTGTTGCATTCGTTACCGGCGCCCCCACGCTCGCTCAACAGTCTTATCCGATGTTGATGGGCATCGAGCCCGTCGCGGCACAGGCCGGAACCACCTCCGAGCATGTCGTGAAATCACGTTACACCATGGCGGACGCCTATGAAGTCCTGGTGTCGGGCGATGGGGTCTCTGGGCACATCGTGTTGCCGGAATCGAAAGACGATCAGAACAAACAGTCAACATTGCAATCACTGACCGTTCACTTCACCGTTGACGACGACGCCACAACGGGCGTTCGTGATTTTCGCATCGTGACTCCAAACGGGGTCAGCACGACCGGACAATTGGTGATCGTTCGAGATAAGGTCACGATCGAGAGCGGTGATAACAATTCAATCGATGGCGCCAACGCTGTCGAGCTGCCCGCAACCATTTGTGGACGAATCGAAAAGGCCGAGGACGTCGATTACTTCAAATTTCACGCCGATGCCGGACAAACATTCTGTTTCCATGTGCGTTGCATGCGGCTGCAGGATCGCATCCACGACTTACAGCAACATGCCGACCCGATGCTGTCACTTCGCAGTGCCGCTGGATCGACCATCGCGGCGGTGGACAACCTGTTTGCGGCGGATCCGTTTTTGACTTACACGTTCGAAAAGTCTGGCGAATACTACTTGGAGCTGCGCGACGTTCGCTATCAGGGAAACCAGTATTGGGGATACTGTATCGAAGCAAATTCACGCCCATTTGTGCAAACCGTCTTTCCCTTGGCCGTCACCAACAAAGTAGGTCAGACGTTGGAATTGATCGGCGAGAATCTCTCCGGACACGTTCGGGGCAAAGTCGTTTCGACGCTCTCAGCCGAGCCAGGGATTCATGACGTGCTCGTTTCGGTTGCCGAACAAGTGGTCCAGCCCGTGACGGTGATTCTGACGGAACAAGGATTGTCGACGGAGTCCGATGAAGACAATGATTCGATTGCCGCGGCGCAGTCTCAGCACTTACCCATTCATCTCAATGGCCGAGTGCAACGCGATGGGGACATCGATTGTTACGCGTTTGATGCCAAGAAGGGCGAACGTTACACGTTTGAAATCATCGCGCGTCGCGCCGGGTCCTCCCTGGACCCGCATCTTCGAATTCTGAACGAAACCGGCAGCCAACTGCAACTGAGTGACGATGTACAAATTGGAAAACGCAACTTTGCCGATTCTCGGATCGAAAACTGGAGCGTGCCTGCCGATGGGAAATACATTATCGAAGTTCGCGACGTCCATTTGCGCGGTGGTCTTGATTTCAGCTACTTGCTTTCGGCATCAAGCAGTGAGCCATATTTCGCGCTGTATACCGATACGGATAAGACACCTCTTACACCAGGCACCTCGGGCGTCGTCTACGTTCGCGCCGAAAAGAAGAATGGATTTGACGGCGAAGTCCAACTTCACGTCGATGAATTGCCTGAGGGCGTCACGGCAACATGTGGACGAATCCTGGGCGGCAAACGGCAAGACGGTTGCATCGTGCTTTCCGCGGCAAACGAATCACAACCGATTGCTAAACCGATCCGGATTTACGGTACGGCCAATGTTGGATCCACCGAGAGTCCCAAACAGTACAGCACGGACGCGACCGTTTATCAAGAAATCTATCAACCCGGCGGTGGACGAGGGCACTGGCCGGTCGATGCACACGTGGTGTCGGTCGGCACGCCAGGTGATGTTCGCAAGGTCCGTTTGAGCACGTATGACCTGACGTTGAAGCCCGGCGAATCAAGAACGATCGATGTCGAAATCGAACGCGCTGAAGGATTCGACAAGAACGTCACGCTGGAAGTGATCTACAAGCATCTTAGCAGTGTTTACGGTGATCCTTTTCCCGAAGGCATCACGGTTGACGCGTCCGCCAGCAAGCTGTTGCTGACCGGAGGCGCAACGACCGGCAAGATCACGCTAAAGGCAAGCGACAAGGTATCCGTTACGGATAAACAGGTCTTTACCGTGATGGCGAATGTGTCACTTAACTTTGTCATCAAAGCAACCTACGCCAGCGATCCAGTGACACTAACGATTCAAGCAAAGTAGTGGCTATCCAGCCCTTCAGGCTGTTGTTGAAACGTTGATATGCCTGAGCCGACGACATTCCATGTCATTTTCGAGAATGACTCTCGGCAGTCGACGGTTTGACTTGAAGGTTGCAAAATTCGACTCGGCTGCCGTGCCCCCTCTGGGCATTCGGCCGGACAATGCCTCCCGTCGAGCTTTCCGCTGAATCGAACTCGATTATCAATACGGCAACTCGCGGATAAAAAGATTCTTGAAATACAACGCACTGCCGTGGTGTTGCAGTTCGATCTGATCTTGGCGGACTAACGGTACCAATCCGGTCTTGTCCCAATAATTTTCCAGCTTCACGCGATCAACGATCAACTTGCCGTTTAACCAGATCGTCACTTTATCCCCAACCATTCGGATCAAGAACCGATTCCACTGGCCGGCTGGATGATCGGCCAGGACGGTGGGGGCGTTGCGCCAACGTTTGTTATTCCACAAACCACCCGAACCCAAGTTGCGTCCATTTTTATAGGCCGCTACCCATTCCTGAGAATTCGCAGGGTCGGCATCGCCTGGTTTCGTACGTGGATCCCACGGATCCCAGATTTGTACTTGTGGGGTTCCTCTCAAATAGATTCCCGAATCGGCGCCTGGAGGAATCTTCCAGTCGATGTACATCTCAAAATCACCAAAATCGCGCGCTGTACAGAGACTTTGCCCTTTTCCGTCATAAGTGAGCACGCCATCGATCACCGACCAGTGTTCACGCATCACATCATCGGCCTTGGATTGAGCCTCAGCCAAGGCTCCACCTTCCAACTTGCGCCGTTCGATAGCATTCTTGTGTGCCAAACCTTTCCAGCCGGTCAAATCTTTGCCGTTGAACATTGACTGAAATCCGGCAGGCGGTTGGTTGTCTTCGCCAAAGTTGGGATTGGGTTTTGCGACTGATAGATCGACCAATTTTAAATCACGAAACTCGACGCGATCGCTATGCCCGGCTAGTGCGAGATGCCCCGATCGATTGCGCATCCCCGGATGCTCGTTTCCATCCACGGGACGAGTCTCTTCCAAAAATGCATCGACGATCACTGCATCATTTAAGATCACGATAATATGGTCTTCGACCGCAATGATTGTCTCTTTATTCCATTGCCCCACGGGTTTCAAATAACCGATCTTTGCCGGAACAATGCCGTAAACCGAGCCGTGGTACTGCCAGGGTTTTAACCAACTTAATTCACGAGTCTTGCCCTCGCCCATGTCAGCCGTGCCGACATACTTCGTGCCGTGATGATCCAGGATCTGGATTTCCATTCCATCGCTGGCAGGATGCCCATTCTCTGGAAGGCGAATTCCGATCCCGTTGTTGCCGCTTTCTTCAAGTTTAAATTCAAACGAAAAAGCAAAATCTGAATACTCCTTCTCGGAGATCAGGTTCTTTCCACCTTTCTTGCAGACCAGTATGCCGTCTTCGGCCACATAACCTGCGGTGTCACCTTTCCATCCGCTCAAATCCTGGCCATTGAAAAGCGAAACCCAACCGTCCATCTCTTGCAGGATCGCGAGAGGACGTTCAGCAGCCTGACGGTTGGGGTCCGGTTGCTTGGCTTGGGCCAAAACCAATTGGCAACTACACGAAACAAGGGCAAAACAAATGATCAAACGGTTGTATCTCATCGGTGGGCCTGGAAAGGTGGGAGCGACGGGGACCATCATTAATCTCGTCCGGTGGCAATTATCTCGTCCGGCAGCAGACAATCATAACTGCATTACATGCCTTGTGCTGACTTATCCCGGGGTTGTCGATCGAAGTCGCCGGACTGGAAATCCGTCGTACCGTAAAAGCAAGACTTGACAAAGCACTATTGAGAATCGCGATTCTCGCCGATCGACGGTTCATGCTTCATGACATTCAATTCGATGACGGCGGACCGGCTAGAGTCTGATTGGGTGGAGCCCGGTGACCCTTGCAGTTCAACTGCTTTTGCATTCGGATCAGATGAAATCGCAGTGTTACCGTAAACCAAAACAGGCGTGCGAATTTCCGTCAACTTGATGGCTGTTCCTTGGAATTCTTTCACCGAATTACTGGTGATCGCGACACTTGCTTTTTTGGCGTTGATGGCAGTTCGATACCCGGAGAACGAATTGTCGGAGATCGTCACCATTGAGTCTTCCCTGACCCACACGGCGTTCCCTTGCTTGTTCCCAAGTCCGGTGAATGTGTTGCCGCCAATGGATGCGTTGCCTTGAACAAGCACCGCTGCCACGCCTCCGCCGGTGATGTGATTGTCCGCTAAGGTTGCCGTTGATCCATCTTTCACTGCAACTAGCGGCGGTGCACCGCCGCCGGTTCGAGATAACGTGTTGTCGATGATCGTTGCCGACGATTCTCCGGTAACACCGATGGCGACAAGTTTGTTATCGATACAGGTGTTTCCATCAATCAGTGCCGATGATTTACCTTCCAAACCGATTCCGGCCATCGCATTGTTTCTGGATTCGTTGCCCACGATCAATGGTTTGGCCCCTTGTTGACATCCGATACCTGCCATCTTGTTGTCGCGGCAAACGTTGTTTCGCAAGATCGGGCGGGCTCCATTTCGGCAACCGATCCCAGCCATCTCATTTTCATAGCACTCGTTGTGCTCAACAATGGGCTCCGTTCCTTCCATGCGAATTCCGATCCCAGCTCGGCGATTTCGATAGCACTTGTTGCCGCGCATCACCGGCCGCGATCCTTCTCGGCAACCAATTCCCGCGCGAATGTTTTGGAAGCACAGATTGTTGGCGATAATCGGATCGGCGTTGCGGCAACCAATACCTGCCCTCAGGTTTTCGCTGCACCGGTTGTCACGAATGACCGGATCTGCCCTCTCAGCCACTCCGATCCCGCCGCCCATGTTGCGATAGACGATATTGCTGGTGATAAGCGGTGCGGTCGAGGCGCCGACTTCACCAAGAATCCCGATTCCAACATCTCCATTGTGGTGAACAACGCAATTCGTCACCGTGCAGCTGACGCCTCGGATGCTGATCGCTGCCGTAGTACCCTCGGCTTGAACGGAGCCTTCATCATCGCCCAGATCTTCGCCGTTGGATTCGAAATGTTTCATCCATATTGATTCGTTGTACATTCCGACATTGGTAACAGTAAATCCATCCAACACACTTCCTTCGGCCATAAGAACGCCTGCTTGGGCCACACCATCACCACCTCCGTCGATGATGGTCACTTCGGCCCGCGCCAGGCCGTCGGCGCCGGAACTGGCGTTACCGACACTCCGCAGAATTACGCCTGCCTTGAGACGAATGCGTTCGCGATACGTTCCCGGAGCAACCAGGATGGTGTCACCCGGCTGAGAGGCATCAAGTGCAGCCTGGAGAGTGCTGGAATCTCGCGGCACTTCAATGATGGCTGCTGTCACGGACCGTACAACAGCTAACGAGATCAACAGCAATGCAGCTTGTCGCAACATGTCGCCTATTTCCGTTATGGGGTGTTACCACTTTGCAGTCGAGTCCATCTTGGTCGACTGCAACAATCATTTTCAAGTCCTAACAATGTTCCGCGCACCAAAGGACCAAAGGTTATACTAAGGCCTCGCGATCGCCCCACCGTCCAGCGATGTCGATACATCTTCCCGATCTTGGTCCCGGCTGTTCAAGCCACCCCCCCGCCGATTGGTCGAACATGAAACTTAGAATAACGAACATTCTGTCTGTTATGGTTGCAGTTGCCATTGGGAGTGGACTCGAGTGCCCGGCCCAGGATGCTGCGGACGTCGATTCGGGCAACGTCGTCAATTCTGTCAACGTCATTGATCCGGCTGCCGTGGCGGGCCTGCAAGGCGGATTGATCGTGCAGCTGGGCGGCCAAGAGACGGACGCGGCGGCGAAGTTAAGCCTGACGGGGCGCTATCTGATTCACGTTCTTGATCCTGATCAACAAGTCACGAAAGTCGCCCAGGAGTCGCTTCGAGACGACGGATGCTACGGATTGGCATGGGCGGAGCGGGTCGGCGATCCAACGCGGCTTCCGTATGCGGAAAACATCGTCAACATGGTCGTCGTCCAGAGCTACTGTGTCCCGGCAAGTGAATTGTTTCGCGTTTTGACTCCGGGCGGCTCGGTCGTGGTTCTAAACGACGATGCCGTTGCCGAGATGCAGTTTGATCTGCCGGGCTTCTACCCTGCCCGCCGGATCGGCTCCGCACAGATCATTCAAAAGCGATGGCCATCGGAAATGGACATCTGGTCCCATGCAAGGCACGGCGCCGATGGAAACGCTGTATCACTTGATTCGGTCGTCGGGCCTCCCGAGCGTATTCGTTGGATTGCGGCGGCGACATCGGAAGTGGAAGGGATGGTGACCGCCGGAGGACGAAACTTTTATGGTGGCATTCTGGCCCGAGACAGTTTCAACGGCTTGCGTCTCTGGCACCGCGACTTGAACAAAGCCGGCGACAATAATCCCGATGCGTTTACGCTTCCGAGACTCCCTGGCGACGGCTCTCGACCGATCGCATCTGATCGGTTGCTGTTCGCGAAATTGAAGGACCGGTTGGTGGCACTTGATGCAGCGACCGGCGAAGTGAAGGTCGAGTTTTCGGAAATGAAATCGCCGCGTGCGATTCTATTCGATGGAAGTCGCGTCATTGCCGCGGACGATCATTCGGTTCGCGCATTCGATATTGAAACCGGCGCTGAACTATGGCAGGCTGATTCCGCGGAACCGCGCAACGTCGTCGCTGACGGAAAGCGTGTCGCGTTAATCCAAGGTCGAATCAAGCGGGGTGAAAAAGCGGTCGCCGTTGTCATGGATGCGAAAACAGGCGACGTCCAATGGACGCACGATGATTACCCGTGGTTGATTGAAACGACGCGTACGGTGATGGCCAACGGGCTGTTGGTTTTCGAAGTCTCGACCATGAACGACCATGACGCCGGTAACGGAATTCATGTCGTCTCGGCAGACAAGGGCGATGCGATGTGGTCCAAGGAGTTTCCGCCCGGAATGAACCACGCACGGCAAGCTCGTGCAATGTTCCTGGGCGATGACATTTGGATTCTGCATGGAGGAAAAGAGAATACCGACGACAAAGACAATCTGGTTCGATCTTCACCGCAAGTCTCGGCACTTGATCCCATGACCGGCGAAGTGCGTGTGACTTACCCCGCCGGATTGGCCCATTGTTTTCCACCGGTGGCTACGCCCAACTATCTGTTTGCCGGCGAGTTGGATATGACGGACCTGAATTCCGGTGAAGTCATCGCCAATCGAATCACGAAGGCAAACTGTTCTCGCGAAAGTGGCTGGATTCCGGCAAATGGCCTGGTTTATACAACACCGAAGCACTGCACCTGCTGGCCGA
>JAGQPO010000324.1 GCA_020426665.1 Planctomycetales bacterium | reverse complement strand
GGGAAAACCAATCGCCGCTAGACAGATAGGACGCTTACTTGCGTTCGACATAGCGACAGACGACGAAAAGTGGTCATCGCTTTGAAATGGAAAACTTTTGAATCGGCCTTGGTAGAGGTGACCGTATCCTGTGGTCTTGTAATGGGCATGGTGCCGCGCGGTGTGCGTCATCGTCACCCAGTACAGCAACCGCCCCATCGCGCCGTGGCGAAAGAACCATGTGCCAATGGTTGGGCATCCACTGATAGGAGAAGAGATCGACCGAGTATTTGGAAAGCCCCTCGTCGAGCACACGTTCAAAGGCTTCATCGTCGGCGTCTTTGAGAAAAAGAGGCTGCCGCGCGTTGCCACGATTGAGTGCATGGTAGATCTCACCGGCCACATCCGAGCGTGGTGGTCTTGGCATCTAAGTTTCCCCCTCCAGCAATCAAGAGATGCACAAGGCCTACCCACGAAAAGCTACCCAGTAAACCAAAAGGGCTCCTGACCTTTTTCTACCTATCCGTGTGTCACTTTAGTCATGATCGTATTCCCGATGTCACTTGGGAAACCGTTCAGGAACCTACTTTCGGAAAACGACCCGTCGCCAAGGTGTACGTCTTCCCAATCACACTTAATGAACCTGCAGTCGCACAGATGTGCTTTTCGAAGGTCAGAGCCAAGAAAGCTACATTGGTCAAACGTAGTGTCTTCAGCGCTTGCCGCACGCATCTTCGCTAGATTAAATGCGCACTGATCAAACACTCCATCGAGCCATGCTCCATTCATATTCGCGCGATGAAAACTGCAATTATGAAAATGCCCGTGAATATTGGATGTGAGTCTTGAATTGTTAAGCAAGACGTTTGACATTTTCCAACCGGCAATCTGCCCGCGTCCTTCCTCACAAAACGACATGTCCGCATTTTTCAGCTCCACATCTCTCACCAGGTATGCGAGTCTTACTCCGCGCAAATCGAGTCGTTCATCATCTGTATTTCCAAACGGAGAATATGCAAGTCCTTTCTCCAAGTGGTCAAATACGCTTTCCAACAAGTCGTCGGACCATCGGCTCTTCAATTCCTTTGTTGACAATATCATCCTCGGTTATTAGCGCCATGTGATGTTGTAGAGCAATGGGGTCCCAAAATCTGAATCATAGTAATTCCAGATTTTTCCACCAGCTCTCTCTGTCGTCATGTCCAAAATCCCCCAACGTGTTTGAGCACGATTTAGTGGAATTTGGTAATCCGGTCGACATAGATTTCCGTGTTTGTTCCTTAGTCCAAGTTGATGTCCATGGTTGGGTATTACATTGGCTTCTTTAAAGTAGAAGTTGCGTTTTAGGATCCGATCCGCAATCTGCTGGCGAGCATTTCCTTCAAGAACATCCAGTGGCAATCGTTCAAACAGCGGCGCAGCTTTCGCATCGAGGTAACGCTCGCCCCAGGAAGTGCCTTTATCAATTCCGGCGTCAAGCATCCGACCAGCCTGCTGCATTGCCCCTTCAATTTCACCCGCGACGCGATCAACTGTTTTATTTCCTCCATTTCCCATTCCACTGGAAGACGGTCTCATATGTCGTTGCGCTCGATGATACTCCTTCCACTGCGCTCGCGTCATTGCCCGATTGTTTAACGCGTCTTCAGGTGAATACACGTTGTGAACCAGTACCCCACCTTCACCCACGAAGTACACATGCTCCCCGTGTACTTCCAAATTAAAGACGGCTTGCGGTCCTGGCGTAGGCAGCAGCGAGACGACTTGCTTGGTATCGCCGGCGCAGGTGCGGACTTGCTCTCCGATTTCTAATGTTGCGGCTTGGACGTATTCTTGGCGGTCTTCGGACCAGAAGGGGTGGTTGCTGGTGGTGCCGATCGTTTCGGTGGAGAATTTGTCTCCGATGGTCAGGTCGATGACGTCGCCACTGGAGTGATGGAACGTCGCCGTGACAACTCGGCCGGCGCCCGGCTGGATCTGTGGTGCCGACCGCAGATCGACGATCACCGCAGGTCCGGTGATGGCGAGTTCGGGGAGGTCCATCTCGGCGGCCAAGCCGACCAACTCCAACCCGGCATCGGCAATGACAAGATCGGTCATTGCCAAGTCACGAAACATCGGCCGCAAGGGAGACAGCGGCACCGACAAGTTCGCTTGGCCGATATCAATCGTCGGAACTTTAGGCGTTGCGATCTCGGTTGATGCGTCATCCTGCTCGTCGACAATGAAATTGATTTGCGATCGAACCCAGTCTTCACTTCGCAGCAGTTCGATCTTCAGTTCACTGCCGTCCTCTTTGGGCATGACCAGGGAAAGCTGCAGCCAGTCGCTCCAGTCAGGTTCGGTCCACGAGGCGCGTTCTTCGTCGGAGACTTCCGGGTTGTGCGCCAAGACTCGCTCGCCGACCTTGATTTGCTCGATCGGTTTGGTTGCGTGGTCGGTGGGGGCGTTTTGTTGGAGATCACGCTGGGCGTGTGTCAGCGAGACAAGTTGTTCGTCGGCTGCAGCGTCGGTTTGCCGGTGGCGTGCCGTTGCGTTTTGCGCGGATGGCCAAAGCCATGCCACCGCGGCGACGAGTAGAGCTCTGGTGAGGACCAGCTCGAGCGCCGTGCCGGGTCAAACGTCGAAGGGTGGCGGTGTCGCCTGATGCCGCCTTACCGGCACGATGCCGTCACACTGTTTACCTCGCTGGACTACAAATTCAATTTTCTGTTGAACCAATGCAGTACACTGCGTTCGTAGTTCATTGGCAAATCTGGCTGCAGCCATTCGGCGCGATCGAGTGCCGAACCTGTGACCGCCGAAAGGAGTGCGGCATGCCAAGTCGGTTGCGTTGGAAGAGCCTTCTTATCCAAATTGCTAAAAAGGCTCCTGACCCTTTTTCTCGTCCATGCCTTGCTACGGCGTGCGTCGAACCATCGGCAACACGGCTCGTTCCTCACACGCTCGCCGATGGACTTCCTACGCTACGGGCAACCGTTCGCTAATTGGTTCGGTTGGAACATCCTTCGGTGATTCGGGACGTTTTTTCTTTTAGCCGCCGTCGATCTTGCTTCACCGCTCACTCTCCTTGCCCTGCGCTTGGCACGCCTTCGCTGGCCGTTGGGCAGCTGCGCCGGTCGTGGCTCCGGGCATCCTGCCCTGCGCCCCGACTGCCATCCAGGCACCACGGCCTGTCATTCGGCGATCGTCCATGCTCGCCGTGTCTGCGACGCTTTCCCATGCTGACGTTGCGCGGACTCGGCATCCAGCCGAAGAGGTTGCGGGGCATCGTGCCCCGCCGGGCTTTCAGCCCTCCAGATGCGCGCGGGATGAGGCCAAGCGGCGTTTTGGTTCCGACGGCTTGCAAGTGCGTCCTGATGGAACATCGCTAGCCGTCGGTTTCAGTTGGAAGATCAACCGAGGTTGCGCCGCGACTGGTTAATCAATCGCTTCGGTCAAGTCGTTTGTCGCGGCGCCTCAAGCAGCCCAACTCACTTCATCCTGCGGATACAGCCCCAGATCATTGAATTCCTGCAACGAACCAAATAATCGTTCGGAGACCAACAGATTGGACAAATATTCCTCATCGCGGGCTACGTCTTTTCCCTCCAAGCAATCATCAAGATAGACCGCTTGCTCGAAGCGCATTATCGAACTCGTTCCTGGGACACACTTGTAACTCGATTGCTCGTGATCCAAACCGCGAACCTTGTTGGTCACGACGACGATTGAGTAGTCATCGCTTGAACCGTCTTTACCTTCAACCATAGCAGGGATGAGTTGGATACCGTCAACACTCTGAAGCACCGCAGCAACACGTGAACTAACCAACGGCACGAGCGCATTGTTCGCTAAGTCGTTTAATGATTCGAGCGCGCTTATCGATGCGTCAAATTGAAAGCGAGGCTTTTCGGAGGGAACTTCACATTCCACACCCTGCTTGAAACTAAATCGATCTGGCCCACTACGGTCGTAGGTGCCGATCAGCTTTTCGGCGTAATCGTCACGAATTTTCCAGACATAGATCATTGGTTGTTCTCCTATTGCGCTCCAGGACGCGCATTTTTGTTGAGCGCTCGTTGGCCAGACCGAAGAAGCTGACGCTCTTCCGAAATCAACGCCCGCAAAGCTTGATTGTATTGTTCG
>JAGQPO010000323.1 GCA_020426665.1 Planctomycetales bacterium | reverse complement strand
AGTTGACCGAGTAGTTTTTCAAGTCGCGACAATTCCGCTTCGACGTCGATGAATTTCTCCAGGTCAACGTGGACGTCAACGTCGATCAGTGGGAGTGCCAGCGGCGCGTCGGTATCAAACGCTTTTGCCGCCGGGCCGAACTCAATGACGTCGGCTCCGGCCAACGCATCGAAGTACGCCTTCATCGGTTCCAGCAGCGTTTGGCTGGATTCCGAACAGCGGATTGAGACAGGAACCGTCTCTCGCGGAGCAATGTTCTGGCTGGCACGAATGCGGCGAATCGCGCCGACAACTTCCTGGAACTCTGCGAACTGGCGTTCGATCCTTTGGTCGTAATGGTCTTTGTTCGCGATTGGCCAATCAGCTGTCATCACAAACGGAGAAGCCGCAACCGGGACCAGGCCTCGCTCGCCGGCCAATTCACCCAGGTAGCCCCAAATCGATTCGGTAACGAAGGGCATGGTCGGGTGCAGCAAGCGAAGCAATGTGTCTAAGCCGTGAGCGATTACGTTTTGGGTAACGGCACGCTGAGAATCGTCGGCCAGTCGAGGCTTTGCGATCTCGACATAGAAACTGCAAAACTCATCCCAGGCAAAGTCGTAAAGTATCCGTGCGACTTCGGCGAATTTAAATTGATCGGTGCCCTCGGTGACCTGTGCGGTCACCGTTGCCAAACGGCTAAGCAGCCATCGGTCTTCGACCGGCAGTTTTTCGACATCGATCGGTTGCGGTTGATAGCCCTCCAAATTCATCAGCACAAAGCGTGCGGCGTTCCAAAGCTTGTTGACAAAGTTGCGGCTCGTTTCAAATTTCTCGCTGACCACCGCGCCCTTGGGATGCGCCGTATCGGCTTCCGATTCAGCCCACTGTGTCGCAAACGTTTTCTTGCATTCCGGGCAAACCACCGTTGCGGCAACGCGGTTCTTTTTTGTCTGGTCAATCAGTTTTTCGCAGTGCGGACATTCGTACTGCACCGGCATGCGAACGTCTTGCGTTTCGGTCGCCAAACGCGCAAGTCCGAACCTGAGCGAATCGGGGCCAAATTTGTCGATGATGTCGATCGGGTCAACACCGTTACCCTTGCTCTTGCTCATCCGTTCGCCGTTCCCATCCAGGATTGTCGGATGAATGAACACTTCGTGGAACGGAATCTCGTTCAAGTTATTCAGTCCCATCAGCACCATCCGGGCGACCCATAACGTGATGATGTCTCGCGAGGTACAGAGAGTTGATGTGGGGTAAAAATAATCAAGTTCTTTGGTCTTTTGCGGCCAACCCAAAGTGCTGTGCGGCCAAAGTGCCGACGAGAACCACGTGTCAAGCACATCGGGATCACGCTGCATTCCTAACGCTTCGGCCTTGGCTTCAAGTGGTGACTCCTCATCGCGCAGGCAGACGAACACGTTAAAGGAAATGGTTCCGTCGTCCTGTTCGTCTTTTTGAAGCTTGGTTGCGATTTTATCGTCGCCGCCGAGCGCGGTGGCTTGCCGGACCAATTCGGTCGCTTCGTTTTCATTTGTAAACGAGGCGGACCAAATCGGAATGCGATGTCCCCACCAGAGTTGTCGGCTGATGCACCAATCGCGGATATTCTCCATCCAGTGAAAATAGGTGCGCTCGAAACGCTGCGGGATGATTTGGATGTCGCCATTGCGCACCGCTTCGATGGAGGGTTCGGCCAGGGGTTTGGTCTTGACCCACCATTGTTCGCTGAGCAGCGGCTCGACGATGGTATTACAGCGTTGGCAATGACCGACTTGATGGGCGCGTTCTTCCACGCGCACCACAAGGCCCGCGGCTTCCATGTCGGCCCAAAGTTGCTTGCGCGCATCGAAACGGTCCAGCCCGGCATAGGGGCCTGCCGCATCGTTGAGCGTGGCATCCTTGTTCATGATGTTGATCATGGCAAGCTCATGGCGTTTGCCAATTTCATAGTCGTTCGGGTCGTGCCCTGGTGTCACCTTGAGCGCGCCTGTGCCAAATTCGGGATCGACGTATTCGTCGGCAATCACGGGGATTTCGCGATTGAGAATCGGCACGAGTGCGCTTTTGCCAATCAGGTGGGCATAGCGTTCGTCGTCGGGATGGACTGCCACGGCAGTGTCACCCAAGATGGTTTCGGGGCGCGTGGTGCTGACTTCCACAAAACCACCATCTTTGAGGGG
>JAGQPO010000322.1 GCA_020426665.1 Planctomycetales bacterium | reverse complement strand
TTCACTGGAAGAAGTCAGCCGGCTGCAAGCCTATCTCGTGGCGTATACCGCCGGAGCCATCTTTTTGGGGTTTGTGCTGCTGCCCGTAGCGATCACAACGTTGACCCCGTTGACGTACCGGCAGGTAGTTTTTGTCGTCAAGGAGCCGATGTTGACGGCCTTTGCCACCGGCAAATTGATCGTTGTTTTGCCGATGCTGATTGAAAATACTGAGCGGCTTTTTGAAACGGAAATCAAGCTTGACGACGGCGACGAGTCACCCGCTATCGATCTGCTCTATGGTACGGCGTATCCGTTTCCGCATATCGGCAAGTTGTTAAGCATTCTGTTCATACCGTTTGCAGCCTGGTTCCTGGGCAATCCCATCGAACCTTTGGACTATCCCAGTTTCATGGGTGCGGGCGTCTTTGCCTTCTTTGGCGGTCCCGTTGTTGCTATTCCATTTTTATTGGACCAACAACATCTTCCACACGACATGTTCCAACTGTTCCTTGTTTCCGGTGTCTACGGCGAACGAATCGGTGATGTGGTTGGCGTGATGCATCTCTGCACGTTGTCGATGCTTTCGATATTCGGGTTCAATGGTCGTTTGCGAACGAAACCGGTCGAAATATTTAAGTCGACCGTCTTCGTATGTGTCGTTGGTGCCGCGATGCTATTTGGAGTTCGAATGTTCTTGTACCGCTTTATCAGTGTTGCCGATGGAAAGGTTGACGTAGTAGAAAAAATGCAATTGGTTGAACTGCCCGTTCCCAGCGTGATAATCTCCGATCCATCACCCAATCCCGATCCGTTGAAAGACGGCGAAACAATACTTCAGCGTATTCGACGGCGGGGTGTAATACGTGTCGGATACAACGAGGACAAGGTGCCGTTTGCGTTCTTCAATGCCAGCCACAAGCTTGTCGGTTACGACGTTGACATGGCCCACGCATTGGCACGTGATTTGGGCGTGACAATCGAATTTGTTCGATTTGAGCGATCGACCTTGGTCACGCAATTAAACGACGACCATTTTGATGTGGTGATGTCTGGGCTTGTGGGTACCCTCGAACGCGCCCAAGCGATGCAGCATACCGAAAGCTACCTGGACGTTAATTTGGCGCTCGTTACACCCGACTTTCGCTCGCGCGAGTTTCGAACACTAAAAAGCATCCTTGCTCAAGGTGAATTGCGCATCGGATTGGTGGAAGTCAGCCAAGGATTCGTCGATCGCATCGAAACCGCCGTGCCCAATGCGACGCTTGTCGAAATTGAAAACAACCGGGACTTTTTTGTCGGAAAGCATCCTGATCTGGACGCATTGTTGATCAGTGCCGAAAGCGGATCAGCATTCACATTGATGTATTCGAACTTCGAGGTCGTCATTCCCGCAGAGCTAAAGGTGCGGCTGCCGTTGTTCTATGCAATCGGAAATCGTGATGCGGAAATGAGGGACTTCCTGGAGCATTGGGTGACGTTACGAGAAAAGGACGGGACGGAGGCCGAGTTTTACGATCACTGGGTGCTCGGAAAAACAAATAGAAAACCCGAACCACGATGGTCGATCATTCGAGATTATTTGCATTGGGTACGGTGAGGCGATATTTATTTTCGCCTTGATGCTAATTCGCGAGTGCCAGTTTCCTGTATAGTGTCGCACTTGATTGCTGATCCTACCGTTCCATTGCGAGGACTTGATGCGACGTCTATTACCCTACGCTGCACTTTGGTTCCTTGTTGTCGTTGCTGCGATCGGGTTGGGCGACGACCCGGTTGTTTCACCACGCTCGGCGGCTGACTCGCCTGACACGACGGTGGGCCAGAATGCAGAGGACGGGAATTTCCCTGATTTTCCGACCGAATTTACATCGTATGGCGGAGTACGCGAATACACGATTGATTTGGGTGTGGTGCAGAGCCGTCCTGGGCACAACGATAAGTTGAAAGTGTATTTGCCGGATCCTTTGCCAACGGGACCGATGCCGACCGTGTTCATTGCGCCCGCTGGAGCGACCAGCTTTACTGGTAAACGACTTCAAGACGGCGATCGGCGCGAGTGTCTGCCCTATGCCCTGGTTGGCTTCATTGTTGTGGCGTACGAGCTGGACGGCGAGATGAACGTCGCGACGGCCACCGAGTCTGATGCCCGAGAAGCATTTATCAAATATGAATCCTCGCAAGGTGGTTTGGTTAACGCAAAGAACGCGATGGATTACGCGATCGCACACATACCGCACGTCGACTCTGAGCGACTTTATACGGTTGGCCACAGCTCCGCAGGAACTCAGGCGTTGTACTGGTCCGTCTTTGAGCCCCGATTAAAAGGTGTCGCCGCCTTCGCGCCGGTCACGGAGATTGACGAAACGGAGCTGCTGCCGTTAATGAAGTTTATGCCGATAACTTTTATGTCTTCGGCCAGGCAATTCATGCCGAGCACTCATTATGGAAGGTTCCATTGCCCGACATTTGTCGTTCACGGTGATGCTGATGCCGTCGTACCAATCGATACGACAAAACGTTTTGTCGAAACTTTGTCTCAACACGGAAAGCAGTCAACGCACCTTGGTTTTTTTAACATCGGGCATTTCGATGTTATTGATCGTGGTATCCCAAACGTGATGGTGTGGCTTCGAGATCTTGCCGGTCTAAGTGATCGGCCGATTCCTGAGCCCGATCAGTCAGTCGGCACAGAATTGAAATCAGACGTGCTGGCTGCCTGGCGTCTGGAGGGGCATCTTATACCTGCCCCAACAAATAACACATGCATCAATCGTTATCGATTCAATTCGCCCGTGTCTGACACCGCATACGACAAGGAACAGGGAACGCTTTACGTCGCTAGGGAAAGCGGTGACCTGCTGGCGTTCCAGGTCGAATCGTTGAATTCAGGTGTCACACGGTGCAGTAAACGCTGGATGGAGTCCCGCAAAATTGATCGTGTCTGTCTGAGAACCGATTCCAATCGGACGCTACTCGCGTATTGGGAAGACCGAGGGATCGTCATCCAGGATCTGAAAACGAATTCGACACTCACTCGCACACCGATTGAGATGGCGGTTGACAGTGGAGAACTGGATCGGCACCGCGAGATCTGTTTCACTGTCGGAACCGACAATGGTGGTCTTTTGGTTAACCACCAGGGGAAGAACTATGAGGTGGATTTGGGCAATTTCAGATTGCAGAATAGAGAGATCAAGAGCGCCTTTAAGATGCCATTCTGGCGGTATGAGTCTTTCAATTTCCCGTTAACTCCTAGCGATTCTTTTGAGCAGAGAGGGTATGTAAATCCATTCAAGATCCCCAACGATCTGCAAGAACGTCGCGAGATCTTCCAACGAGTCGCAGTGACCGCGAAGTTGCGCGGAGACTCACTAAGTTATTCGCTTTGGCAATCATCGCCCGCGGCGGTCGCGTTTGATCCAGGCGTCATGACATCAGCCATTCCATTGCCGAACTTGCATCAAATTTGGTCAGTGATTGACCCGGGAAAAGCAGGTGTCTTTGTATCAGATACTATGGTTGGCATTCAATCGATCGCCGGTGGACAAGTATTGATTGCAGAGCCGTTTGGCGATTTTCTACCAGAGTTTTTGGGTATCGTTGACAAACGACGTAAAGAAGATTCGATTCCAACATTGCCACGTTTCCAGCCAGAGGCGCGACTGCTTGACGCGAGCACGGTTCCCAGTGGTGACCCAGTCGTTTGGAACGATCATCAAAGTGTCGTCAAGGCGACACTATCGCGACCAGACGCTTGGGGTTATGCCAAACAAAATCCTAACTCAGTCGACTTGCAGTTTGAGAAATTATCGAATGCCAGGACAGCATGCTGGATCCATGTTGATGATGGCCGAAAAAAGGTAGTCGTCGTTTCAAAAGATGAACTGATGGTGATTGACTTTCAAAACCTTCAATTCCCGCTTCTCGCGACACCGCCCAGCAGAATTGTGTCGGCAGTTGAAAAACCTGTTGCACTTCCCTTTTCAGCCGACTTTCCTATTCAATCGGCTCGACTCGGCGACGATGACATTCTGGGCCAGCTGCAATTAAAAGATGGCGTCTACACATGGATTCCCAAGTTCAAACATTGGGGAACGCGAAAACTGGTCTGGGAAACGCAAACGGATTGGGGGTTGGAAAGATTGCTTTCGAAAGTTGAAGTTCAATTTCCTAGCGCCGAGCTAGAAGTCGAACCACAGGGCATCTCTACGTCACAGCATTTAACCCACGCCGCGTTATGGGGGTCGCCGGGCAATTTCAGAAATCCGGTCAAGGTATTTGACGACAGCGGAAAAAGAACCTTATCGCTTGATGTTCAAGGACGCATTTCCGACGTTGACATTTCACGCAATCACATTTGTATCGTCACGCCGAATGCCCAAAATATTGGCGCTGTGGACACGGCTAAAAGTTGCATGCTTACAGCAGTTGACATCGGCGCAATGCAGGCGATTGGGAAGTGGGAAATCAACTACCCGATTCGAAACCTCATCTCGGTCGGCGAAAACCTAAAGGTTGCGACTTACCATCGACGACATGGAATCGATCGATTTTATGGTTCCGACGTAAGTGTCTCGTTGCGATTGCGAACGCAATTTCCCGACATGTCCCCTCTCCCTCCCCCATTGATTGATTCATCGGGTGTCCTTGCGGGTCAGTATGGGGACGCTCGGTGCTGGGATGGTATGTTGTGGACAGGTTCGCCTCCGAAGCAAAGTATGCTGCTCGATTTGCCAAAGTCGTATGATGCGGAAACGGAGGTGCGACGAGGCGAGGTGGATTTCGCGGGTGAAGCAATGTTGATCGTGCCTGGATCCGAACTTCCGACAGTTCTGATGCGTGATGACCGCCTTGCCATTGACGCTCACAGCTACCAGGAGCGGTACGTTGCGGTTAAGAAGGGAGTTTACCAGTTCACTTTGCGAGTTTCGCGGCCGGGTAGCTATTGGCCGATTGTAAAATTTGTCCCGTTTCGAACGGACCAACCCGTTGTTCAGCAATTGGTCGTACCGGAAATCGATCAACAACAAATCGGAGCCGGCACTCAATTTGCGGTGTCAAAAGGCAGGGTTTGGGTATCGCTCGGAAAGCGATTCTATTCTTTAAGTCGAAGCTGGTTTGAAGAGAACATCGACATGCCGAGGGTGACCGTCCGGCCGGAACAGTCACAGTTCTTTCTTGACGTCAATCAAATCGAAAAGGTGTCCTACAATTCGACCGGTGCATCGCGATATACCTTGCATCTTGACGACCGAAAAAGTGACGAAGCGCTGATGACGTTGCAATCCGACGACGGAGTATTCGACATCGATCTTCGCCCCCACATCAATCGGTTTCGAGAAACAATCCTGCACCAGATCCATGGCTACTCTGCCGACCTGGAGACTCTGAAAGTCGACTGGAACAATCCGGATTCAAACGCAAAGCAATGGATCGTGCGCCAACAAAACATGGTCGCACTGGCAACCGGCCAGCAGACGCAATTGGTTCCACTTGAGTTAAAGGCACTGATCATCGCAGAGAATGACGAGGGGGAACGGTCGGCAGTGTATCATCGATACATCGCCTTGTTGCCGAATCCCACCGCCGACAAAGCCGGTGATCAAGACGCGCCGTAAAGCCTGGTGTCATCGTCGCTGATCGCTCCGCGATCAAAGCGTCTGATCGCTCCGCGATCAACGACTCTCTCCAAAATCAATTAAGCGATCATGCGTGGTGTCCTAAATCAGTTGTCTCCAGCTCCCGTCGCCACATAGTACACTGCGACGGCAACCAGCGCAAAAGCCACCAGATATTGAAATCGTTTGGTAGAGAGTCTTCGGCTTACCACCGCGCCCAATTGGATGCCGATGATCGCCATCGGCGCAAGTGCAGCTGACTGGGTTAACGTTTCCTGATTGATTAGCCCGAGAGCCACCAGCCCAGCAACTTTGTAGAAGGACACTGCCAATAAGAACTGATTTAAAAACGCTTTGAATCGGTTTTGATCCCAGGGCTGTGAAAGCGCATAGGCGGCCACCGGTGGTCCAGCGATCGTTACGGCGCCGGCTAGAAAACCACCGAGCGCTCCGGCCAAAAACGATGAACCACTTTTCGACTTGGACTCCCGATCCGAAAGCGTTTTGCGGCGGTTGTGAAAATTAACCACCACCATCGCCAAGATGGCGATCCCAGTGCCGCGAATCAGCCAATCCGGCGAAACCCATTTAAATGCCAACAAACCCAATGGCATAAACACCGCGGCGCCGACCAAAGCTCGCCACAGCGCCGACCAATCGGCGCCGTCGCGATACGCCCATGCGGCCATCATCAAAACCGGAAAACTGGCGGTGGAGATTACCACGTGTGCTTGGCGAACTTCGACGAACAGCGGAAGCAAGGTTACCGCCACGATTCCAAAACCAAATCCGATCGCGCTGTGGACGAAGCCGGCTGCCAACGCGATGATGCCGATCGAGACGAAAACCCAGTAATCGCCGTCAAACATCAATCTTCGACCAAATCACGCTGCTTGGTCTCGGGCAAGGTTAACATCACCACGATGCCGACTAGGAATAGTGCCGACAAGCCCCAAACGGCATACGGCAATGAAATGTTATCGCGACCTTTTAACCACCCGGAAAAAAGCAACACCGGCACGGCCAACAACCGGCCACCGTTGAAACAGAAACTCGCTCCGGTCGCACGAATATGGGTTGGGAACAATTCCGGAAAATAGATCGCGTAACCCGAATGCATCCCAAGAGTGAAAAATCCGAACACGGGAAGTATTAACAGCATTTGGTAGTAGGTCTGCGGAAGGAAACAAACGACGGGAACAATTGCAAGTGCAAGTAAATGAAATGCGATGAACGTCGGCTTGCGACCAAATCTCGCGCACAATGGACCAAACGAAAGCAAGCCAACTCCTCCGCCTGCCGCCTGAATGATCCCATAGGCGAATTTACTTTGACCGCCGGCAGACGCGTCATCCACACCGAGCCGAGACAACAATTCTCGTACCAGATCTTGACCGGCAACGGTGACGGACCAAAAGGTCCCAAGTCCTACGGCCGCCAATAACATTCCCCGAATTGCCAGTCCGTTCCATTTCCGGTTTAACAACAAATCGCGGAAGCTTCCGGATTTGGAACCGATTTCACTTTTGCGAGTTGCCTCCCATCGCTCGGGTTCTTTCACACTCGCTCGGACCCAAACGATCAGCAGCGCCGGCAAGACGCCTAGCAGATAAGCGTAGCGCCAATGCGATCCGACAAGGATTCCCGACAGCGCCGCAAGCCAAGTCCCCAAGATGCTCGATGCGTGAAAAATCCCCGCCGCGTGCGCTCGCGCTTTCTTCGGGAAAACCTCAGCAACCAAACTTGCCGCCACCGCCCACTCGCCACCGATCCCGAGGGCAACCAAGAACCGCAGCACGCCGACCACGTATATGTCGTTGGCAAAGTACGTCATTCCGGAGAAGACGGAGTACATCAGGATCGTAGCAATCATGATCGGGCGTCGTCCGAATCGATCCGCAAGGGAACCGAACAGCAGCCCGCCGATCGTACCGCCGGCCAAGAAGATTGCCAAAAAATTGTCGCCCCAGGTTTTTGCCGCCGATTCAATATTTGCCGCCGATTCGATCGTGGCCGTCTCCTCTGGCGTGAAAACAGTTTCCGGAGTCGCGTCCGCTTTCAATTTGGCGGCCGCTTCGATCGTCGCAGGCCCCTCATCACCCCCCAGCACCTCCAGCAACATATCGTTGCGAGTGATGTTAAAGATCTGGCCTTCGTAAACATCAAATACCCAGCCTGCGCATGCAATGATCAGAATCAGCCACTGATACCTGGTAACACCTTGATACCAAGGTCCGTTGGCATTCGCTGTGACGCCGGTCGCATCATTGGGATGGCCGGCGCCTTGCCCGACCGATTCATTCGGCTTGTATGGGTTGTCTTCGTCCATGTCGCCTAGCCCACCACGGCAAATGATTGGGTCTGCATTTCAGCCAACGATGCAAGTACTTTACGAGTGCCTTGGAACGGACGACGGGCATGCATTGCGACGGTATTGTCCAGCAACACAATGTCTCCGGCGTGCCATTGGTGATCGTATGCCAGCTGTTCGGCAAGATCGACGGCTACGTTGACCGCATCAGAATCCAATTTGGAACCATCCCCGTGGCGAATCGCCGCGGAAGGGTCATTTCGCTCGTCTTTCCATCCACAATACGCAGCGATCAATTGATTGAAAAACGTCTTTTGACCCGGAGCAACTTCCATTACCGCCGGCAACGGAGGCGTTGTGGCTTTTAAGCAATCGTTGGCGAGCCATTCTAACGAATAACCCAGCTCACGGAGTCTCGCTTCCGCAGCCGACTTTGTTTCAACGCCTAGCGTACTGTGCCAGCTGCGGCCCATCCCGGAATTCGGGTCGTCATTGCCCGGCATCACATTCGTATATTGCAGTCCGGCCTGCTCACATTTCGCCGCGAACTCCGGGCACTGCTTCATCAGCTCCGAATACAAAATGTCGCTACGGCAAAGTGGTGTAGCGCCGCCCGACTGGGGGGCGATCTCACAGAAGAACATGATGTACTTGGGGTACAAAGGTGTTTGAGCCATCTCGTGGTGAAAAAAAATCTTCACTTCCGGGGGGGCTTCGTTTGCTGAAAATACTCGCGGCGTTCGGTTGATGCGAACGGCGTTGGAAAGCGATTTTGCGTACGGAAAATTCTCGATGCCCAATGATTGAACAAAAGCGTCGAAGTCCTCTGCCGATGGCGTGGGGAATCCGCGAAAGGCAACGGCACCGTGTTGGGTCGCGAGCGACAACAATTCATCGCGATTTCCAGAAACCCACTCGGTAAACTGGGCAAGCGTTATCGCACCGGGGTCACAGGAATACACCAGCGGAAACGCTGAATTGTTGTCATGACGCTGATTGGGAACGGAGGCGATTTGAGAGCCTTGCAGGGGAGTCATGGTTTCCAAGATTCTTCGGGTGGCGAGGGAGGGGAAATGGAAAGGATCAACAGCTTACCGCAACCGATCAAGTCTGTGTGGTGCGATTTGGTTACAATACCTCGCACTTGGTTTATTCTCCGTCCCTCCTTGATCGCATTCCCATGTCCACCTCCAGGCGACTCTTTCTGTCTCGCTGCGCATCCGCAGCAGCGGCGTGCACCGTCACTCGACCCTTCCGGTCTGCGCTTGCAGCGGCAAATGGCAGACCCACGTTTGGATTGATCGGCGCCGGATGGCAGCCGGCGACGAAGCGGCAAGGACGTGGCATCGCAATCGGCACACAGGCGGCGATGCTGGCCGACGTGACCGTGATTTGCGAGCTTGATACCGTTGCTGCGGCTTTTGCCAATGAAAAAATCTGCGGCGGTAAAGCAAAGATTGTGGATGACTACAACGAAGTGATTCAGAACCCTTCGATCGATGCTGTCTTGATCGCTACTCCGGATCACTGGCATGCAAAGATCGCGATCGAAGCGATGCGAAACGGCAAAGACGTGTATTGCGAAAAACCCGTCGCTGTGACCATCCAAGAGGGCCAATGGCTGAGAGCCGTGGCGAAAGAAACCGGGCGAGTATTCCAAGTCGGAACGCAGCAACGGACCGAGTATGACAAGCGTTTTCTAACAGCGATCGCACTGGTTCGCGACGGACGTGTGGGTAAGCTCAATCGAATTCACATCGGCCTTGGTCCCGGTTGGGAGGGAGGTCCGTTTCAATCCACAACGCCTCCGCCAACGCTGAATTGGGAGCGTTGGTTGGGGCCGGCACCCATGACGGATTACATTCCCGAGCGAACCCACCGGACATTTCGATGGTGGTTCGAATATGCCGGTGGGCAGTTGTGCGATTGGGGAGCCCACCACGTCGATATCGCTCAATGGGCGATCGGCCAGGAAAACGGCGGCCCGCTTTCGGTGCGGGGAACGGCGAAAATGAATCAACCTCTTGTTGCCGGAATGCCCACGCGCGATGACACTTACAATACGCCGATTGATTTCAACGTCGCGTGCAAGTTTCCTGGCGACATCGAAATGGTGATCGATGCGTCGCGAAACGGAATCACTTTCGAGGGTGATCTAGGCCGCTTCTTTGTCAATCGTGGAACGCTCGAAGGAGTCCCGGTCAAGGCGCTCGACGACAGGCCGCTGCCGACCGACGCGATCACCAAGCTTTATCGAGGCAAGAATCCTACATCCCACATGCAAAACTTTGTGGACTGCTTGGAATCACGCGAGCTACCAATCTCGGACATTTCGACACACCACCGCGTGTTGACGACGTGCCATCTCGCGAACATAACTTTACGACTCGGCCGACCGCTACAATGGGACGCCGAATCCGAACGTGTCATTGACGATGATCAAGCCAATTCACTGCTTTCGCGAGAGTATCGATCCGGCTACGAAATCGAGGATGTTTAGTTCAGAAAATGTTTAGTGCTTCGTCAATTTTTGATTTTAGGGCTGGTACGCCTGAAGTCGTCAAGACTTTCGGAAATTGCCGGACGAATCGAAACTCTTGACGAGTTCCGCTACCCAAAAACTAAACGTTGACGACGCACTCGTTCACTGGTGTCGGTTGTTTGCCACATACCAGTTCCAAGTCATTCGCTTCATTTTTCATTTTTAGTTAGCAGTTTACGATGAATAGGGTTCGTTACGGTTTGATTGGTTTCGGCGCTTGGGGAAAACACCATGCCGATGCGATCATGAAAGCGCACAACGCTCAACTGGTTGGAATCGCAGCGCACAGTGAATCGACGGCCGCCGACGCGCGGCAAGCGTACCCCGATGCGATGGTGACAACGGATTTTCACCAACTGCTCTCCCGAGATGACTTGGACGTGGTCGATGTCGTCGTGCCAAGTTATTTGCACCACGACGTCGCCACGGCGGTGCTGCAGTCCGGAAAGCACTTGCTGCTGGAAAAGCCGATGGGTATCTCACTGGATGAATGTGATTCAATGATTGCGTCGGCACGCCGTCATGATCGAATGCTTTGTGTCGGACACGAATTGCGATTGTCTTCGATGTGGGGCAAAGTCAAGGAAATGATCGAAGACGGGTTTATCGGAACGCCACAGTATTGCCTGGTCGAGCTGTCACGGAATCCTTACCGCCAAGGAGCCGGCGGATGGCGTTACGACATTAACCGCGTGGGTAATTGGATTCTGGAAGAACCGATCCATTTTTTTGATCTCGCGCGCTGGTACCTTCAATCCGCCGGTGCCCCCGAGTCGGTCTATGCGACAGCCAATTCACGCGACCCGCAACGCCCGGAATTGCAAGATAACTTTAGTGCGATCATGCACTTTTCCGGTGATGCCTACGCCGTCGTCTCTCAAACCCTGAGCGCGTTCGAGCACCACCAAACGGCCAAAGTCACCGGCAGCAAAGGGGCATTATGGGCGTCCTGGAGTGGTGCGATGGATCGTACACGTCACCCGACATTTCGTTTGCGAGCCTTTGACGGAAACGAGGTCGTTGACATTCCGATTGAAAAACCGACCGGCGAGTTGTTCGAGTTGGAGGACCAGATTGTTCGTGTAGCCGATGCAATTCAGACCGGACGACCGCTGCACTGCACCGCCGAAGACGGACGCTGGTCCGTTGCCATGTGCTTGGCCGCATCGGCTTCTGTGAACAGCGGAGTGAAAGAAACAATCAACCAAGGTTGACGACGCAGTTCCGGTTCTTGCTGCTTTCGCGTGAACAGATTATTTCAATCAATTAGCATTAATCGATAACTCCATTGTCCGGCGACAGCTCACACGACGTAACCGCACAGGAAGCCTGTGACATCGTGGGGATCGGCGTTTCCGTTTGGGACAGCGTCTTTCTGGTTGATGTATTTCCAAACCGCGGGACCGTCGTTCGCGCAAACCGCCGCGTCGAAGGAATTGGCGGGGGAGTTAGCGTGGCAATCGCAACGGCAGCGCGGCTCGGATCGACGGCCGCAATGGTTGACTCGCTCGGGGACGATGCCGCGGCGCATCGGATCGTAACCGACTTAGCAGCCAATGGCGTCCAGACACGCGGGATCTCGCAAATAACGGGTCATTCCAGTTCGGTTGCATCTATTTGGTCCGACTTGAAATCGAACGAGCGAACGATCGTCTATTCACCAGGTTCCGCAAGTGATTCTTTGCGATGGAGTACGGCCATTGAAGCACTAGTATTGGGCGCGAAGGTGGTTCATCTAAACGGGCGGCACGCCCGGGTTTGCGAAGTTGCAATTCGGCTGGCGAGGGAAGTGGGTGCGAAAGTCTCGTTTGATGGCGGGGCCCATCGCTATCGTGAAGAAATCATCCCAATGCTGACATCATCCGACATTGTGATCGTTGCCAAAGAATTCGCGATGTCGCACTATCGAAACAGGGATGGAGCGGAAGACTGCCCCCGTTTGCAGCGTCTGACAGAGTTCTTGATGGCGGATTTAGAATGTGAAATCGCGGGAGTCACTGATGGGATCAATGGCAGTTTTCTGATCCAGCGAGATGGCGATTCCCTGTATCAACCGGCGGTTGAAACGGATCGGGCGGTCGATACGACGGGCTGTGGAGACACCTATCACGGCGGTTTCCTGCACGCTTATGTGTTGGGGTATCAAATTGACGCCGCCGCAGAGCTGGCCGCCAGGATTGCTTCGTCAAACTCGCAATCCATGGGGGCACTTGCGTTCGAACCGACGAAATTTACCAGCCCATGACCATGTTGGATTCGATCATTTTTCTGGCTTGATCCAAGTCACTGCCCGTTTCCATTCGGTACAGACGGATCGCGTTGACTTTGTCCCCCGCGGATCGATTCAAGCACTCTCTGGCGACCATGCAAGGATCCAGCGTGGTGTTGGTCAGGCCCAAAGCTCCTTTGCTGATGACCCAAGTATCGCGAGGCCGCTTAGTCAGTCGAACGACTTCGTCGTGGGGGTACGCTTCTTGGACGACCTCGCGCGCGGACGCTTCGTTTTCGGCCCAGGTAATAATGATGTGCGAGTCGGTTTCTATTTCAAACAATGGCATTTCAGTGACTCCGTGCGAATAGGTTCGCAGGGGGGAGGACCGATCGGACCCAGCACACATCGGCCCAAACACGCGGGTTTTTGTATAATACGTTACGAACCTGTTATCGGTTTACGCCCGATCCCTTCAAGCACAAAAAACCAAAGACGACGGCGCATCCGGCGACAATTCCCCAGTGATGAGTCGTCATTTGATTGGAATAGGCCGTTAGTTCGTTGCCGATGTCACGAATCCAACCGCCGATCAACGCCAGAGCAGGGGCTTGAAAAAAGGAGAACATGGCTGTGATTTTGTAAGCTGGCGGATGGGAGAGACCGGGGATCTGGCCGAATTTCAGTCGGATTTTTGGCTATTACACCGTCGAAACGTAGGTCGCGCAGATGCAGTTTGACGGTGAAAAGCGGGCGTCCAAATAAAAAGTAATGCGACCGAATGCCCCTGTTTTTGGCAAAATACGACCAGGCGAAAGAATCGTTAGCAGAAGGTTAAAGAAAGGATGGCAAATGAGCCGAACCATGGTCTTGCGGCGGGAAGAACCATCGATATAATCCCGCATCCACGAAGCGTGGTAACGCGAATAATTTCGCGAAACCCACTTCGGCGCGGTAGCTCAATTGGTTAGAGCCCCGGACTGTCGATCCGGAGGTTGCGGGTTCGAGTCCCGTCCGCGTCGCCTGACTGACGGCGACTCTTACGCGTTTATCGATGATTCTCAACTACCACGCAAGCCAAATACAGCTTCGGACGTGGAAACCAACCCAACAATCGAGATTTCGATGACGAAGGGACAAAACGGCATGTACGAAGGATTCGGCGAGCATCTGAAAGCGAAGATGGACGCTGTGAATCCAAATAGCGTTCCGAGTGCCGTCGGCATCATGTGGTACAGCCGGGAAAACTTCGACGGCTTCATGTCACTGTTTTCGGATTCCGACGATCTCCCCAGCACTTACGACGATTGGCTGGTCAAGGCGGAACATGCCGAGAAACAAGTCCAAAGCCAGGGCATGAAAGTCGTCAGGGTAGAAACTGATCCGGAGACTTTCCGAAGTTGGTGCAACGAGCGGGGATATTCCAACATCGATACCCATGCACGTATGGGCTTCGGAAGCTTCAAGGCAATGGAACGGCTTGGGAACGATTCTTGACATTTGAAGATCAGCCCACGTTGTGAACGAAGTGAAAACGCGAGTGTAGCTCAATCATCGAAACCAAGCGAATCGCGACTGGAAGCGTCAACTTCCATCGCGTATGATTCGCGCGGCTGGGCGAAAGCCCATGGCCGGCCCCTTCCACGTCTTTGGCGTTCTGTACAGGAAGTGGGCCGGCTTTTTTTGCGCGCACCCATCCGTCTAGCACTTCAACTAGGATGGTTGGACGAACCATTACTGCCGTCGATGCTTAATGACCTCGCAGCGACCGGAGGGGCACATGCTTTCCAAAATTTGCGATACTTGCGGTGCGGAAGTTTTATTTGCGCCTGCCGAGTTGGGCCAGGTCCGCAATTGCGAGCGTTGCGGAGAATTGTTGCGGTTAACCGATCCGAGCGCTACGACACGTACACCGCCACCGGTGGTGTCAAAAAAACCAAAGCCGGGGCAAGTTTCGACAGCGGTGGGTTCGCTGGTTGCTCTTGGTGTGTTTTTCGCATGTTGTGGTATTTGCTCTGGGATACCGACCATGGATCAGCCAAACGCGGATCCGGCGACGGTCCAATTTAGTGCGTGGGACGGTTCACATGCGGGCGTCGTCGAAAGCGTCAAGTCGCAAATGCACGACCCAAGATCGTTCGAACATGTCGAAACGATTTATTGGGACATGAACACGCGAATCAAGGTCCAGATGACGTTTCGCGGCAAAAATGGGTTTGGTGGAACGGTCACCCAAGTTGCAACTGCTTGGATCTCAAAAGACACCGGGCGTGTCGACCATTTGATTTGCGATTGAATTCTAATCTTGACACAGCGTTTTCACTCGCTAAAGTCTTGCCCGTACAGAACGCCTGGACTTGTTAGCGAATGCGGTTTGACGGCCGCGGAGTTTTGACGGACTCCATCTCTCGCTAAAGGGTTTGGGCTTTTCCCAACCCATTTTCCGCCACTGTTTCAAGGCAGTTTTCGGCTGCGCTGGCGGTAGGAGCCTTTGATGTTCCTTCGACAAATCAGAAACCTTGCGGGTGACTGCAAGAGAACCCATCGTTGGTGCCTGGTCAATTTGACCGGCGATGATGCCAACGCCAATCGCCGCGAAAAGCTTGAACAGCGGCGGATCATTGGCGTGGGTCGCAAATACGTGCGACTGTTGGCAAATAACGGATCGATCGACAACGTCGATCCGTTTCTCATCCAACGCGTTTGGTGAGTCGCGTTCGATGACAACCAAACTTCCCAAGCTTTGCGCGATGGTTGCTGTGTTATTTGCACACCCGTCTCGCGAGGTGACTAGTGTAGCTCCCGGGGTGCCAATGCCGCCGCGTGGAATCGTGGCGACGGCCAAAGGTGTATCAACAATCGACGCTTGCCGTGTGGAGGTTAGGACCGAAGCGGCGTCACCAAACCACCGGGTTTATCAACATGATTCCACAACGTGCGCAGGGCTCGCCGACACTTCGTTTGTTCCGTCCGGATTCACCTCCGGGCGCGCATCCGGAGGGTCCGCAGCTCCAAAACTTCTATCGCGAGTCAATCAAGCCGCACTCCGACGCCAAGGCTTCAACCCTTGGAGAACACGAACTTGCGATCCATCGTTGGACGCAGTTTTGCGACTGGCAAATCGAAAAAGGAATCCGGACCACCTATCCGGCGCTTATCGAAATCGACACGCAGATGGTCGCCGCGTTTTTGGATTGGATGGTCACCGTTCCCCACAAAAACCGGGCCGGCAAGCTCGCCAAGGCGTCGCCGAACTCGGCGAACAAGTCTCTTGTGTATGTGCGTTCGTTCGTATCAACAGCCGTGGAGCATGGTTTAGCCAATCCGCTGGGACGTACCAAGCGCAAGAAAGTGCAAACAGGCGACCATCGGATCGAGATCCCGCCGGACCACATCGACGCACTGATGAAGGCATGCAGCGCGGCAACCTGGCCGTCACGATGGTGGCGAATCGCCGAGACCGAAACGCGAGGCGGCCATTACGGGCACGAATTCGAGCCGGCGTTGTTCTGGCGTGTCCAAATCGTTTGGCTGTTCACGTTCGGCCAGCGTCGCGGGGACATCGTGGGATTGAAACCAGACAACCGGCCGCTGTGTTGGTGCAACGTGATCGACCAGGCAGAAAATCCGCACCCGAACGGATCGGCGATCAACGCGACCGGCTGGCTGGCGTTCACGCAGAGCAAGACGGAGAAAGATCTCTGTTTGCCGATCCCGACCGTTGCACGTCGCTGGCTCGACTTAGTTGCCGCAACGATCCCCGATCGGCAGCCTGGCGACGTCATGCTGGCGATCGGTCGATCGCACAAGATGTTTTACGACGCCTGGCGAGCGATCGCGACTACCGCGGGCGTACGTCCCAAGGCCGCGATGAAGATGGTCGACGGCCGTCCCGTGATGAGCGATCGGGTGTATCAGTTGAAAAACTTTCGATCAACTGCCGCGTCGGCGATCGAGCGTCATGCCAAGGTTGGCCGTTTGGTCACTGGGCATGCGACCAACCAGGACCGCGCCCCCGGCGCCGTCGTCGATTCGGGCGTGTTCGAATCCAACTATCTGACGAGCGAACTCGCGGTACTGGACGCGTTGACGACATTACCGCTCCCGAATTCGTTTACCGCGTTACTTCCGGCGTCGTAGCTCGCGACATCGTCAACCAATTTCCCCTCCCCGGCCGCGGCGCTGATTCAGCGTCGCGGTCTTTTTCATTCACGGAGATTTAACCAATGCCCCTACACAAGCTCCGCATGTGGCTTCTGGATGACCTGGTGACGTGTGACCGGTTGCATCCCTACAGCAACCCGAAGGCTTCCAACTCCGACAAATCGCAACTGCTGGCCGCCCAGGTCAACGATCTGCGTCTGTGGGCCGTGTTCGCACTCGCTTGCTTCGGTGGTTCGTCATGAGCCGCGAACCAGACACTCAATCCGATGAGGGCGTCAAGTGCCCGTATTGCGGACTCGTCGTCACTGATTTGAGCGAATACGGCGAGTGTGTTTCCTACTGGGGCCATCAAGGCGACGACCCCGTTGAACTCGATTGCGAAGGGTGCGACGAGACGTTTTACGTTCGTGAAGAGGTCGAACGTACGTGGCATTCCTTTAAGTCCAACTCCAGCGAGAGGCGTATCCGATGAGCACAACCAAGTTGATTGAGTTTGAAAACGGAGTTCCCGCAAATCATCACGAGTTTCACAATTCGTGGGCTGGCGCGGCACGCATCTGGGGATCGCTCTATGACCATTACTTGAAAGACAGCTCAAAGCCGTTTGACAATTGGCTAACTTCGACCGCCAGACCTGGCGATCGCCGGCTATGGGACCTTGCGAAAAGCGACGCCTTATCGATGGCAGAGCGGGCCGTGCACGCGTTCACGTTCGACTACTTCATCGTGCGGCGTGAAAACCTTGAACGGTTCTCCGCGGACCTCAGGACGTTTGCCGAACTGCATCCTGCTCCAGGAAAGGTCGACCACTTGCCCGAATGGGCAGACGTGTTTGAACACTCTGCGTATGAGGCAATCGCTTTGCACGCCACAAGCGTGACTGAGAACCCGTGGTACGGCTTTGACGAAGAGACCGACGAGCCAATCCCCTACGACCTCAATGAGAGGAACCTTCACACCGAAGTCTATCAATGGCTTTCGGAAATAGACGGCCCACCATCCGATCCCGACGAGAACACGGAGGCGCCCATGAAATGACGCGACGGCGCGCGTTGGTTTGCGTCGCAGTTAATGCCCCAACTGCGATCGACGGTTCGAGTCCGTCGGCGTGCTTAGGCCTCTTCGAAAGAGGCCTACTGGTCCCCGCGCTCTCGGAGCAAATACGGGGAATCGATCAGCGGTGAAAGCCGGAGCCCTTACGTGGTCTGCTGATCGTACGGTTGAAAGACCCGGCAAACGCAGAGCTGGTGTACTGGCTGCACATCGTCGCACGGTCGGTTAATACCTCGACGAAAGACCGGGTTCGATTCCTGGGCTCTGCTTGGTGTCTTAGTTGCATGTTTACGACAAACATCCGAAACGGAGTTCACATCAATGATTGACGTTCACGGGCCACGCTCAACCACGCTCCATAGCGTTTCTCACGCGCCAGGCGGAATGACCTATGTGTTCCGCTTCACTCGCGTCTCAGCCCGCGACCTGCTGGACCACCTTCGCCGATTGGCGATCGATCCAAAGTCGCCGTTGGAATGGCCCGACGTAGCCAAGTTTTCCGACGACGTTCGGCGCATCGTCGGAGACACCCAAACACCGCTGCCGTAACGTGACACGGCCGCGGCATTCGCACGGAATCTAATTCAAAGGGGAAGGGGAAACGATGGATAAATCACTGGAAGAGGCCAAGGCAAAGCTGAAAGCCGAATGCGACCTCGCAAGGAATGCGCTGCAGACGTTCGCAGCCGGTTCGCTGGACGGCTCCGCACGATCTGGGGTTTCGCTTCGCTGGGCCTTGTTCATGCTGCGATCCAACGGAAGCAAACGACATCTAGAACCGGTGCGATTCGATTTCGACACGGAATTGCCCCTGCCACCGATGTCGGTGTTGATCGCGTCACTTGAAGACGCCTGTCGCACCCCTGGGACACCGATCGCATTGGCGTTTTTTGGAATGGGCGGCGTGATTGCCAAGCGCGGCGAGTTCGAACAGTCCGCGTTTATCAGCACCGTCGACGTGCTAGGCATTGCGACCGAACGGATGCGTCACTGGACAGCCGACGGGCCCGCTGGTGACTGGAAAGACGTCACCAACCCTGGCACACAATACGCCGGCTACCTGCGTCATGCGATCACCGCCCAAATGTCCCAAACATTCATGCATACGTCGCCAAACTCTGTTGGCAGCATTTACGGGGCACCTGTTGACGACTTGGAGGCATGAACGGTGACACTAAAACTTGCAAGATTCACGTTCGAAACGACGTCCGTCACGTTCATCGGATCGCGAATTTGCGTCTACGAACATCTCGGCGATAACCCTGGGGTGCTCGCAGAGTATCACAACGAGTGGACTTCAAAAGGCAAAGAAAACGACGGCGTCATGGGGCGCCAGCACAAACCCCGTGTTACCGACGCACAAGCGCTGGTGGCGCGTGCGAGAAAAGAAAAGTCCAAGCGACCCAAAGGGAGTTGAACCATGGGAAAGACCTACGAAAAGGCACCTGCGACGTGCCGCCGTCTGATTGATTCACTGTTATCACAGTATCACGGCGCCCTCGCCGACTTCGGTTTGAAAGTCGACTGTTTGCTCGTCAAGGCGCCCGTCGACGCCGACGGTCATCCAACCGGACCGGCATTGCAAAGCAAATCCGGGTTTCCGGCCGCGGCGCAAATCTCGATCACCAAGTTGAAAGACCGCGTCAAAGGCCAGGGCGATGCGGAAATGCTGATTGATGGCGATCGCTACCCCAAGTGGGACGAACCACAGCTGCGGGCGCTGATCGATCACGAGTTAACCCACCTCGAATTCACCGGCAACGTCGACGATCTCGGGCGTCCGCGGCTTCGATTACGACCGCACGACGTCGAATTCGGATGGTTCGATGCCGTTGCCAGGCGACACGGTGAGATTTCTTTCGAAGTCCAGCAAGCCAAGAAGTTCTTTGGCGCAAGACCGATTCGCCAACTGTATCTGCCTGGCTGGGAAGATGGCCCGCCGGTCGAAGACGCCAACGCGATCAAGCCGTCCATGACACGCGTCCAGGCGGCCGCACACTTGCGCAAGGAATTCGGCAAGGGGGAGGCCAAAACGTTGACCTACGCCACCGTGCCAGACGATAGCAGCGGCGAAACCCGGATTGTCGAAGTCTGGACCGACAACAGTGAACGATCGGTGATTTTCTCCGGCGGCGAAGTCATCGACATCGTCGAGCAAATCTCTCTGTCGGCCCGTTGGGTCAAGCGGGGATCGGAATCATGACCGCTTTCGCCCTGCTCTACATCGTTAGCGTGCCGATGGCCATCTGGCAAATCGTGTCCGCTCCGCGGATGGAGGACTTTCATGGATAGCATGGATGCAACCGACAGCACACCGCTATGCACGATCGCCGATGAACGCGATCGCGAAGAGGCAACGCGTCGTCGACTCTGTCGAGAGCGATGCGAAGCGATGGAATTACGTTTGGTCGAAATCGGGTTTTCCCCTGGGACATCCTATTGGTCCCTCGCAATGCTCGTTGCCAGGCTGTGCGACGGTTGGCGGCCGCTACGTCGATCACTTGACCGCATTGCCAACGATCGGGATCTGGCAACCGCGTCGAAACGAATCGAATCGCGTCGTCGAATCGTCCGGCGTGCGATCGCGGAATTGGAACGATACGGCCTGCTGTCGACGTCCAAGACAACCGGTGCGACACGCCGAGCAACACGCCCGGCCGTCGACCTGGTGATCACCCTCAATCGCGCCGTCATCGTTGGCGAAATTCCACCTCCCGAGCCGTCGGAATTGGCGGCGAGAGATGCGGACAACGGGCCGGACAATCAGCCGGACAACGCGACGGACAATGGCCCGGACAACGAGCGGGACACTGCCCGGACAACGGGCGGACAAACGCAAAAACACACTGTTCTTTCTTCCCATAACCCAAAAACCCTTGGTCCCCTTTCCCCTTTGGGTGCAGATCCAGCGAGGACAGTGGACCAAAGTTTTGTAACCGATCGGGAGAGCATCGAACCGACGGCCGTCAGCATCGCTCGGGCTCTCCGCTGGCCGATCGGCCGTGGTGACACGGTTTGGCGGATCGCGGCGGCCTTCGTGGCCGGCTGGGTCGATGAATCGGATTTGCGAAGCGTCTGCCGCGGGGCGATCGAGTGTCATGCGGCCGATCCGATCGGCTACATGCGAAACTCGCTGTCCGAACGGCTTGGCCACGGCAAAGCCGGCACCGACGGCCAGAAAGCCACTATGCGGGCTTTCCTGGCCCGCGTCCATTGTCGCGGAGGATTTCCCACGGATCCGCCGCCGCGTCGATCTGCGACGCGTCCAGGAACCCCCACGGCCGTGCCACAACGGCCGCCAGCGTCCGAACGTCCGGTCGACTGGAATGAACGCCGCAACAGCCTGATCGCGGCGTGTGCGGCCGTTGCGGTCGATTCCGGAGACTCGGTACAGTGAGCAATGCACCAACGAAAGACCAGTTTGCAACTGTCGCAGAACTGGTCGCCGCTGCGTGGGGAAACTGATGGTCGCTTACAACTTCCAAAAGCAATTTGCAGAACCGATTCGCAGTGGTTTGAAAACCCACACGATTCGACGTGACGGAAAACGCCGGCATGCCCGTCCAGGCGAGCACTTGCAGCTCTACACAGGAATGCGGACGCGGTCATGCGAAAAGATCATACCCGATCCAATATGCTCCGCCGTTCACCCAATCATCATTCTGGTTGGCGAAACGTCCATTCACCGAATCACGATTGAGCGAAACGGCTCGGTTCATTCGCTCGAAAAGCTCGGTCAATTTGCCATTGATGACGGATTCGAATCTCTTGAAGCGTTTCATCGTTTCTGGAAAGACTTTCACGGCGTCGGTGCCTTTCAGGGGCGTTTAATTTCCTGGGGTGACTTTTGGATCGACAACTACGACGCGCCAAAGGATTGACCAATGCCAATGGATCGTTCGAAGTATCCCGACGACTGGGATGAAATCGCACTTCGCATCAAGACCGATGCCGGCTGGAAGTGCGAACAATGCGGCCGGCAGTGTCGATTTCCCGATGAAGTCTTTGACACGCACGTCCGAACGTTGACCGTCGCCCACATCAATCACGTCGAGATGGATTGTCGCGACGAAAACCTGGTCGCACTCTGCCCCGAGTGTCACCTGCGATACGACGGTTACCGCAAGGCGATGCAACGCCTGGCCAAAAAACGAATCAAGAATGCGGCATCGTTGCCGCTCTTCACGTAGGTCATGCTCCGCATGACGATCTCCAACCCCACGAGAGAAATTGTATGACGTACATCACCTTTTTTGACGACGATGACCGCAAGCGAATCGATCAAATTATCAACGCGATCAAACAGGAAATCTCTAATCTTGAACAGATGCTCGCCAAAGCCCCAGATCCAAGGACTGGGTTCCGAGCAGTCGACAGCTTTTTTGAGCAGATGATAGCGGAGCACAAAAGCCAACTCCGAAAAAGCCTAAGCCTCCACAAAGGCGACTTGCAAATTTTCACCCGTCTGCGACCACTTCTCGACAACCCAAACACCCCGAGCGATTCACCAGGCTGCGCCGTCGATACACGCGACCGTCAATCGGTCGATACACGCGATCGTCGATCAACCGGACGAATGGATCGCGATCGCCTGGACCGTTTGACCAGGCAATCAAAGTGCTGCAAATCTGGCAGGCTTGAAACTCGCGATCTTGCCGAGGGAGGTTTTTTGATTCGCGTCATGGACTTGCTTCCAGACGAAGTGACGGGTGATCGGTTGATCCCCGGCAACGTGCAAAAGGGCCGATGGTGGTACATTTCCCCGCACGCCACAGACTCCGAAGTTGTTCAGACCGTTTGGCTTGCCTGGAAAACGTTCCACGAACATGAACTACGCGAGCGTTTCACGTTCTACGGCGTTCCCATCTATCACCCTCACCAAGACGTTGAAAGGCTTGTCGACTTCGTCGCGACTTCGCCCCGCGATCTGCGTGACAATACACCGGCCAAGCGATGACAACCTCGAGCGTCGCCGATCCACGCGGCGCCGCTGGCGAGCCGCTGGGCAGTTATCCCGGCGGCAAAGGCAGTTCCGGCGTTGCCCAACGATTGATCAACTGCATTCCGCCGCATCGCGTGTTGGTTGTGCCGTTCGCCGGACATTGCTCCGTGGTCCGCAAGATCAAACCGGCCGAACACACGATCGTTATCGATGCCGATGAGGACGTTTGCCAGTGGTGGGACAGCTGGCGTCGCACAAAGCAGGGTCGCGCCCTCGAGATCCATCACGCCGACGGAATCGAGTGGATGCGACATCGATTCGGCGTCACGGAATATCGACCGTCATCACCAGCCGCTCGATCGAGCGACGCCGGCAGCCGCGGCGGTCGACCGCCATTAGATCCCGCGACGTGCGATCGCACGTCGGAGTACTCCGCGTCACTGCAGACGTTTGCGTTTTGCGATCCGCCCTACGTACTCAGCCGACGGACCGGAAAGCAATACGCCCACGAAATGAGCGACGACGATCACCACCGGTTCGTCCGCACCGCGTCGCAGATAACAGCGACAGGATCCACCAACATGATGATCTGCGGATATTATTCGCAGATCTACAATCCGCTGGTCAGCTGGCGGACGTTTCACCATGAAGTCATGACCCGCGGCGGCCTGCGAACCGAATGGGTCTGGATGAACTACGCCCAGAGCGAAAGACTGCACGACTATCGCTACCTGGGATCTGACCGCCGCGAACGCGAGCGGATCCAGCGCCGCCAAAGAAACTGGCGCGAGCAGCTTCTCGCGATGGACAACAAAGAACGGGCTGCAATGCTCGATGCACTTAACTCTGCTAAGCCCTGAACCAAATGAACGATCCCTATCAAACACTCGGCGTCGAACCCACCGCAACGGCCGAAGACATTAAACGGGCTCATCGTCGCAAGGCGCTGGAACATCATCCCGACCGCGGCGGCGATGCCGACGCGTTTCGCGAGATCCAAGCCGCGGCGGAGCTGCTGGGCGACGACGAACGGCGTGCCCGATACGATTCCACCGGCGACACTGACCAGTACGTGGGGACCAGCGAAGTGGAACGCCAGGTTCTCGCCATGGTCGGGACGGCATTTTGCCAAACCGAAATCGATCCAATTCGGTGGATGGAAGAGCAGATTGACGCCGAACGCCAGCGATACGCTAGCGACAAATTGAAAATCGCCGCCGCGATCACGCGAATGGAAAAGAACCTTCAAAAGTTCGAATCACGCAAGTGTAAGAAAAACGAAGCCGGGAAGGCTCTGGTGACTGAAGGCGCCCGGGCCAACATCGCCGCCGCCAAGCGTGATCACGCAGCGGCCGAAGCCGGCGTGAAGCTGGCCACGGAGAAGCTAGCGCTTCTCAGCGGTCTGGGTGAAGGATCGATTCCACGTCATCGCGACTCTTGGCCGTTTAACGCAAGTTTTCACAACCTACGCTCCCACGAATAAGGATAGCCCCATGCTGACGGATCACATCACGAAAGCTCGATTCTCACTTGAACGACAATGGGAACTGATTTCCCAAGTCCAGAGAACCAATGACTCCGACGCCTGGTCGGAACTGCTGCAACAATTCGCACCGATGATTCGACGCTGTGCCAAGTACGCAGCGCGAACCATTCACGACGCCGAATCACGTGAAAGCGTCGTTCTCTTGCGTTTTATCGACGCGATACGAAAGATCGATCCGGGAAAGTGCAATTCGCCGATGACGTATGTCTATCGAGCGCTAACGCGTCCCATCAACAACACCGAGCACAGCGGATCGATCCGAGTCCCCGACCAGGGATGGAGGTATGCACATGGCGCCTATCGCCGAGCCGTCGGAATGTCCGACGCCGGTACCTACGGCGAGCATCAAGACGCCGAACTTGATGCGATCGACGACGAAAGCGATCCCAGTGACTCAATGATCCGCGAAGAGCGGATCCAATTTATCCGGAGTGCCATCAATCAATTGCCGCGTCGTCTGCGCGAGATCATTCATTGCCGCATGGAAGGCATGACACTCGATCAAACCGCAACGGCGTGCGGCATTCGCACTCGCCAGCGTTGTCATCAATTGATCCAACGGGCACACAACGAACTACGTGAAACACTCTCCGACGTCGCTTGAACGCGGAATCGAAAATCCGGATTCGTTTACACGTCATCGACTGTTCGCTGTTCATTTGCATCGTCTGCACGCGTAAACTCGATCGCAAGTTCTCCTACGCGTATCACGGTGCGATATGGAATCAAAACCACCTGTGCGACTGATTGGCGGTGTCATCATTCGCGCGGTCTACTCCGCTGATCTGTATTCGATTGTCCTGCGTGGCCCAGAGGGTCGATCGACAAACGACGATTTGATGTTGCGTCTGGCCGGTGTTCGCGGCCGGACGATCACCAGGCCAATCGATCCACCGCCGCACGCGTTACGGCTATTCGATCCCGATGCGGACTCCGACGTCAGTCCGATGGAACCTGGCCCCTGTCCGATCGCACGCGACGCGGCCGAAAGGTTGCTCGCAAAAGCGGATGTCCGCGCATCAATCCCAGTTTCCGGCCCCGGATGGCTGGAACACTTGCGTCCCGGCGCGCTCGTGGACGGTTCGCTGTGGTTCCTCCGCCACGGCGAACCCGTCTCGGTAGCCGAAGAATTGGTACGGATGGGACACGCAACGAGAATCGATGGCACGACTGCGAATCAGCAAGCAGCGTAGGGATTGGCTCCTCGCCCTGCCTGAACCAAACGCTATCCGGTTCGTCAAACAGACGTCCGAGAGCCGATCGGAATGCGCCCACTGCGGCCAGCTCGATCGCGCGGTGACCTCGCAACCGTGGATCACTTGGTACGGACCTATCGAGTGTGGCGCGTGTGGCCAGCGCCGCCGATGTCTGCGACAAGTCGGCCGCCGAATCGATCTGGACTGGCTGTTCAAAGCGACCGGACTAAAGACCGAAGAGGCCTATCGATCGGCGATGCGAGAGCGCGACGAAGTGCTGGCCGCGATTGCATCCGGTCACCTGCCTGGCGGCAATGTCCCCTCGCGTAGAAAGAGCAAAGGGGCACGTCGGCGATAGTCGCCGGCGATGCCTAAGAAAGCCACACCGAAACGCCCAACGGCCGCCAAATCTAAAAACGCGCCGCGGAAAGCAGCACGCAAGAAAGCTGCAATCGCTAAGAGTCCAGCCAAACGGACGGCCAAGAAAGCGACGAAAAAAGCGGCAAAAAAAGCGACGAAGAAAAAGACGCCCAAGCGGAAAAAGCGGCCGCCGACTCCGAATACGGCGGCGCCGCCGGCAAAAAAGAAGGCTACCAAACGCAAGCGATCGCCTCTCTCTGACGCCGCCAAGCGATCCAATCGCAAGGCCGCCGCGATCCGATCGCGAAAGATCTCGCGCGACGAACAAGAGATCGGACCGATACCACCGATCGCCGATCCGGCACGCCGCGCAGCCTGCGAAAAAGATCTCCCGCTCGCGCTCAAGACCTACTTTCCCAAGATCTTTAGCAAACCGTTTTCGCCGCAACATTACGAAGTCATCGAGAAGATGCGCGTCGTGCTGCAAGAGGGAGGGCTGTTTGCGTTGGGAATGCCACGGGGCAGCGGCAAAACCTCGCTGGCGACTTGCTGCGACATCCTCGCGCTTTTGTTCGGCTGGAAGAAATTCATCGTGCTGCTGGGGCCGATCCAAAAGCACGCCTCCGACATGCTCGACGAGATGAAAGAGGAACTCGAAAAAAATGATCTTCTGCTCGCCGACTTCCCCGAAGTTTGCTACCCGATCCGAGAGCTGAACTTCACGCCATCACGTTGCCGCGCCCAGACCACCGAAGGCAAGCACACACACATGCAGTGGAAGGGCAGCAAACGGTTCGTGTTGCCCACCGTCAACGGACAAGGCGGTGCGACCGTGCGAGCCGTCGGCGTGACTGGCAATATTCGCGGAATGTCACATCGGTTGCCAGGTGGCGAAAAGATTCGTCCGGACAAGTTCTCCGGCGACGACTTGCAAAAAGCCGGCACCGCTCGCAGTGTCGAACAAGTCAACAAGATTGAAGAGATCCTACGCGGCGACGTGCTTGGCCTGGCCGGTCCTGGCCAGCCGATCTCCGGATTCGTCACGATCACTGTCCAGCGTCTCGGCGACCTGGCCGATCGTCTCTTGGATCGTACGCAGAACCCCGAATACAACGGCCTGCGTTTTGCGCTCGTTGAACAGTGGCCAACCAACGAACGGTTGTGGGCAGAATACGCCGAGCATCGAGACATCGACCTGGCAAACGGCGACGCCACGTTGCCGACGGCAACCGAACACTATCGCCGCAACCTCAAAGCGATGCGACTGGGCGCCGTTGTCCCCTGGAAGGAACGGTTTGGACCACACGAAATCGACGCGCTGCAACACGCGTACAATCTGAAACTAAAGAATCCGACGACATTCGACGCGGAGTATCAGAACCAACCAACGGCGTCGATCTCCGCCGAGGGTCTGATCGAATCGCCGACGTCCGATACGATCGTCAAGCGGATCGGCGGCTACGCACGCGGCGAAGTTCCCTACGAAGCGACGCGGGTTTTCTCCGCGGTCGACCTTCAAGACAACTGCTTGTTCTGGATGGTTGCGGCCGTCGACGAGGATTTGAGCGGTTGGATTCTCGACTACGGGGCCTGGCCGGATCAACCGTCGATCTATTGGAGCTACAACCAGATTCACACCACGATCCAGCAACACACCGGGATCAACACGTTGACCGGCGGTTGGTTTCACGCCCTCTCGCAGCTGATCCCGGACCTGATGTCGCGTCAATACAAACGCGACAACGATGCACCGATGCAGATCGAGAAACTGATCGTCGACGCCAACTACGGCCGATCGACGAAAACCGTCTACAGTTGGTTGCGCCAACAATCCTCGCCGATCCTGATGCCGTTCCACGGCAAGGGATACACGGCCAAGCAAACGCCACTGGCAGCACGCAAAAAGAAAGTCGGTGAACAAGCCGGCATCGAATGGTTTGTGCCGGCGGTCAAGGGCACGCGAGAGATGCGACACATCATCGCCGACGTGAACCTGATCAAGACGACGATTTGCGAACGTCTGATGCAACCGATGGGCGAGGTCGGGGCTTGGCAACTGTTCAAGGCACCGGCAGCGGCCCACCGCATGCTCGCCGATCAATTGTCTGCCGAATATCCGGTCGAAACCGAAGGCCGCGGCCGCAAGCTGATCGAGTGGATTCTGCGACCTGGCCGGGACAACCACTGGCTTGACTGTGCCGTGATGATCGCGACGGCTGCACTGATGGCCGGATGTGCCGCTCCCGGCACCTCCGGAGCGACGGTCCGGAGGCCCAAGCGGCGAGAGTATCGCGAACTCGGCGACGTGATGAAGCCGGCACGGTGAATCCCCAACTGTAAAAGCGTCGTTTCGTCATGAACCAAAACGATCGCATGTTTATCGCACAAACCGAACCGGGGCTTTCCGGCATGCGCTGGGCCGACTTTGGCCTGGCGGGCTTGGTGATCGGTGCATTGTTTGTTGTGCTGTTCTGGTTACTGCGTTGGGTCTCTGCCGAGATGAGCAGACAGCGCGATCGAGATGCCGCCGAACGCAGTGAATTGATTGCGGCCAACAAAGCGATCGGCGATCGGCTGGCCGAACGGTTGACGCGATTGGAAATCGTGCTTTCCCAGATCGTCGATGCCGTAAAGAGCCGATAGCTCGCATCCGCATCTTGTAAACGGCAGCGGCGCGGCGGCGTGATAGTCGTTTCAGCAACCACGCCACCCAATCAGACGCCGAATCAATGTCCGGACCCAATTACAATCGCGACATCCTGCCTCTTGAACAGGCTGGGAAATCAGACGGCGAAATCGCGGCCTATCTATCCGGCCTTTGCAATCGTCCACTCGCGTGCGGGACCATTGTCACGTTGTGCAGCTCGTCGGGAGCTGTCGTGCGGGATCTCGACACCGAATTATTGGGCGGTCCGCTCTGGGCCGCACTCAAGGCCTCGCCGGATCCCCTGGCCGCTTGGTTCATGCGTCACGTCTGGATGGATCGGCGCGACCAGATCACGCTCGACGGAACGCCCAGCGACGTGCCAGGCGTCAATTCGTTTGATGTTGTGGTTGGCTTCGCATCGCTGGCCGCGCAAATCGGCGCGGCCGCTCCGGAATTCGAGCAACTGCGTCAAGCGTTCGTCTCGGCTGCCGGGGGCTTGCGGTTTCCAGGCGGCATTGACGCTGCCGGCGTCGACGCACTCCGGCAGCAAGCGATCGCCGACGCCGCGCAGGCACTGTTGGACAATCGCTTAATCAATGCCAAGGCGTTGTTCAGCGAGCGAATGACGTCGGATGGTGACGCCGCGGCGGTTTGGTCGCAGGCCTGGACGGATGCGGGGGTTGCGTAATGCCGCTGGTCAAGAAAACCGTCAGCTATGGGTCATTCGGCCGAGACTACGATTCGTTCGCCGCGTTCGTTGCCGGCCTGAACAACGCGACTTACCCAACCCCCGGCACCGTAGTTGTTGGTGAGCTATACAACGATGCGGTATTCGACGAGCACAGCATTACGGTAAGCGCCCTTGGTTCAAACATCAGTGGGCTAGTTATCACGGCGGCCCCCGGCCAGTGGCATCAAGGCAACCCATTGGCTGGCGTTTGCTTCAAGCCAACGTCGAATCACAGCACGATCTTAGCGATGAGTACGCCGGTCGGGTTCCGTGTCGAAAAAATCCGATTTGATTCTAACGGTAACAATACTGGCACTGGGCGGGGCATTATTGAAAATGTTTCGGGTGTCGATTCTGGAAACCCTCGAATCAATCACTGGGACCGCGTTATTGTTACGGGGGGTTCTGGTTTCAACAACGCTCGGGCAATGCGGGGGCTTAATTCAGCAAATAGGCCCGCTTTGTTGACAAATTCGCTGTTGTACTCGATTAGATGCAATGGGGCAGCGACATCAACGACTGGCTTCATGGTTGGCGGCGACGACAAAATTCGAATTTACAACTGCACACTTGATTTATACGAATGGGCCAACTCATCATCGGTCCCAAACTACGGTGTGGGATACACCACTGATGCGTCATCAACGATTGTTGAAAATACAGTCATCACGCGCATCGGGGATTCCGGTTTCGGTACTGCTTGCCTTGACACCGTGATTGGAAACAACGTCGCAACTGATGACACGACCGGAGACATCTCGTCTATCACGATTGCTGATGAATTCGTGGATCATGTCAACGCCGACTACAACATTAAAGCCGGGGCAGATTGCGAGGGTGCCGGGTCAGTGTTAACCAACATGGTCAACATGATTGACAAGGATATCACGGGCCAGGAACGGTCTGCGTCCGCGTGGGATATTGGCGCGTACAACAACCGCAGTGGTTACGTTGCGTCTGGCGGCGGATCATCCGGTTATCCCGCATCCCGCTTAATCGGAGTTTGACCACATGCCGCAAGTGCTCCAAAACTCCGCTCGCCCTTTCAAAATCTACTTTGCCGATGACGCGGACCCGGCGGCCGGCAAAACAGGCGTCACGGGCGTCTCGACGAAGCTCGCAAAGTCTGGACTCGCCGAAGGCACCGTATCGCCGACGATCGACGAACGCGGCGGCGGATGGTACGAAGTGACGCCATTGGCAGCACATCGAGACACACTCGGCGAATCCGCCTGGACGTTTTCGGCCACCGGTGTCAAAGATGCGATTCGCCTGGAAGAGGTCGTGGCATTTGATTCGCAAGACGGCGCCAACATGGGGCTATCGCAACTGGAAGTCGCCGCGGCCGTGCTGGCAAACGTGATCAACGTCACCGACAACTCGGACGGCACATTTGACTACGTCATTCGCAACAGCGCCAACTCCGCGGATCTGATCACGCTCCGCGTCACCCCTGCCACCGGCGACCGCTCGATCGTATGACCCTCCCTTTCCTACCCGTCGGCGTGTTTCGCGACGGTGCCGGCGATATGCCGTTTGCACCGCTGGGATTTCGTTCGTCGCTGGGGTCTGGAGCGCTGATCGACGCTGCCTCTGGGACGGTAACGGTCACCGGAATCGCGCCGACGATCATCATCGGCCACACCTTGGCGGCCGACGTTGGCGAAATCACTGTCGCCGGCCATACGCCGACAATCGTTTTCGGTGTCGGCGTTTCCGTCGGCGCCGGATCCGGTTCGATCAGCGTCTCGGGATCGACGCCCGTCCCGATGATTGGCCACCGAATCAATGCCCAATCGGGATCGGCTGTTGTCACCGGGTACGCTCCGTCAATTGTTTTCGGCGATGCAGTCAGCGTTTCGGCCGGCGCCGGAGAAATCAGCGTCACAGGACTGGCACCGCAGCTCCGCCGCGGCCGTGTGATGGCCGCGACGTCGGGCAATGTAACCGTTGCCGGATATGTGCCGTCATTGTCTATCGGAGTCAGCGTTTCGATCGCCGCGGGAACCGGATCGGTCACCGTCGTCGGCTACGCCCCCACAATCAGCATTTCGCCCGTCTACAGCGTCGACCTTTGGTTGCGCGTCGACGATCTGCGAATCGATGATCTTTCGCCCAATCGATAAGAGTCCGCCAGATGACAGCCGGCCCCTACAAGATCTACACCAAGGGATTCCACAAAGTCACCTTGCAAACGCTCGACATGGTTGGCGGCGTTCTAAAGGCGATGTTGCTGGACAATGCTCACACCCCGGACCTGGCCAACCATGAATTCGTCGCCGACATCGTGGCCGACGAAATCGCCGACGTCGGGTACGCGCGGCAAACATTGGCGGGAAAAACCAACACGATCGTTGCGGGCAAAATTCGCGTCGACAGTAACGACATCGACTACGGTGACAGCGTCACCATTGCCGCACGCTATCAAGCGATCTACCAGGAAGTCACAAACGACGCCGACTCGCCTTTGCTCGCGCTGCTGGATCTCAATACCGCCGGCGGGAATATTTCCAGCACGGCCAGCGACTTTGACATTGCGATCAACGCCAACGGCATTTTCGAAGTCACGCTAAACCCTTAATCGCAAACGCAAAATCTGGCTCCCCTCGCCTCGTTAGGGGAGAGGGTCTGGCCAAGAATGTAAAGACTCCGGCGGCGCGACTTCTAACGTCCAGCCATGGCATACGAAGTCGACCAAAACGCCGTCAACGTGATCTATCCCGTGCGCATCCGGAGCGATGCGGGCGCGGCGATCGATGACCTGGTTTACAACTCTGTCGGATTGTCAATCGACTATCTACCGGCCGGTGCATCCGTTTGGGTATCGATTCCATTGGTCACCGCCGTTCTGGGCGTGTGGACCGAGGGCGGATTCATTGCCATGCCTGGCGGCGACGGCTGGTACGAGATCGGAATGCCAAATGCCGCGATCATCGCGGACAAAACAACTCTCGTACGCGTCAAGACATCCGGCAATGGATACCGCTACGGCGACATCGCGGCGACGGCATGTTGCGAGGTCGACGTTCCAGCCGTCGACAACTCCGCCGATCCGCTCGGATTGTCCGACGCGATGAACGAACCGCGATCGGCAACGATCGACGGCCAAAGCGTCACCAATCGATCGATCAACGAGCTGATCGCGGGCGATCGTTACCAAAACGCCAAACAAGCCAAAGGCCCCGGGTTTGGCATCGCCCTGACACGCCTGCGTCCAGGCAGCGGGGTGGGCGAATGATTGTCGACGAATTCGGACGTCCGATCCGATCGGCATCCAAGGAAAACGCGATCGCCGAACTCAAGGCTACCGCCGAACGGTCGCTGAAAGCCGCGTACGATGCCGCGCAAACCACCGACGAGGATTCGCGTCACTGGCGATTCGCCGACGACCTTTCTGCCGCGGCGGCCAACTCACTGGCCGTGCGGAAGGTCTTGCGCCGTCGATCGCGTTATGAGTGCTTGCAATCGAATTCGTTTTGCAAGGGTATGGTGACCACGCTGGCAAACGACTTCGTGTCCACCGGGCCGCGGTTGCAAATCCAACTCGAAGATCGCGAGCTGGCCCACCGGATCGAAAGCGGGTTTCATCGCTGGGCAAAACAAGTGCGGCTCTATAAAAAGCTTCGCACCGCCAGGCTATCCAAATGCGTGGACGGTGAGGCGTTCTTGGTCGCGATTACCAATCCACGCGTCCGCGGACCGGTGCAACTGGACATCCGCGGTATCGAAGCCGATCAAATCTCGACACCTGGCTGGATCGACGGTTCGTCGTCGTCGGCTGTCGACGGCATTCGATTCGACAAATCCACCGGAGACCCGATCGAGTACCACTTGTTACGCGATCACCCCGGCGAACGGGGCATGATGATTTCGCAATACGAGAAACGCGACATCGATCCGACCGACGTGATTCACTTGTTCAACGTCGATCGACCAGGCCAATGCCGAGGCGTCCCCGAGCTGACGCCCTCGCTACCCCTGATTCCGTTTGTCCGCCGTTACACTCTGGCCACCGTCGCAGCCGCCGAAATCGCGGCCAACTACGCGGCTGTGCTGAAAACGCAAACCGGCTTTTTTAGCGACGACGACGCCGAAGTGTTCAAGCCCTACTCCGCAGTCGAGATCGAACGCGGCATGATGGCCGCGCTGCCCTACGGCTACGAACTGCAACAGCTCAAGGCCGAACAGCCGACGGCCAACTTTGCGGAGTTTCGCGCATCGCTCCTGATGGAGATCGCCCGCCCGATCCACATGCCACGCAACAAAGTGCTTGGCGACTCATCCGGCTACAACTTTTCATCCGCTAAGATGGATGACCAGATCTATTATCACTCGATCGACATCGAACGCGGTGACTGGGACGTCGACGCACTCGATCGCATCTTTGAATGGTGGCTCGACGAGGCGTTGTTTGTTCCCGGGTTCCTTGACTTGCCACAAATGGACTACGTCCCGCGTGTCTGGACCTGGCCAAAGCCGAAATCTGTCCAGCCGCTGCAAGATGCTAAGGCGACGACGCATCTGATCGAGTCCGGCCTTTTGCTGGAAGAGACCTACCTCCATTCCCAGCAAGTCGACCCCGATACATTCTACGCAGCCCGCGCCGAGCAAGCCGAGCGCCGTGCCGCGCTGCAACGGATTGCAAACGACGCCCGACAACTCGCACGGCCGACGTCGGCCGACATTCCAAATCGCATCGCCGCCTAAGGTTCAATAATGGAAATGTTCCTGCTGATTGTGTCCGATCTCGGGTTGATCGGATTGTGCATCTTTTTCATCGCAAACGCTTTTGCATTTTTGCGAGACCTTGCCTTGCAATGTGTGGACGTGCCGGCCTACAGCCTATCCGTCGTCGCTGGGATGATTTCGCTGGCCGCGTTGTCGGGGCGAACCTTTATCCGTCTCTGCTGGGCTTGTGGCGTCGATAAAGACCATTTGTTGGTACTCGGGCTCGGCATGGCTGCGACATCCGCGTTTATCGGATGGGCGATTCACGTCGTCATGCCATATCGTCAATTGACGACGTGAGAATTCGACGTGCCAGGCGTCGCAAGGCGAAGTGCGATGCGACCGGCAAGACGCGTTTCCCAGACCGTAACGCGGCAACAAACGCTTTGCGCGCCATCCGCCTACATGGTGCGCTGCACGGCGGCGGCAAGATCCCGGTTCGATCGTACCTTTGCCCGGTCTGCAACGGCTACCACCTGACCAGCCGCCAAGATTGGCATGACGCGGCCTGACAATCGTGTAAACCGCCAGCAACGCGGACGCCTACTGTCGCCGACATGCTGAACGCGAAAACCCCACGACTTCTTGCCAACCGACCCGAGCAAATTCACCTGACGGCCGCCGGCCGCTGTGAATTGTTGGCGATGGCAATGCCTGGCATCGAAGCCGAACACGAAGGCCCTCGCCGCTTTCGAATGTTCGCCTACTCCGGCGGCGTGATGTTTCCGCAGTTGTCCGACGAGGTCAACTGGAAAGGCCCCGTTGTGGTCGACCTGTCCGGCATGCGTAACGAGTACGTCACTCCGACCCACCGTGATCACGACACGTCGCGACCTGTTGGGCACGGGTTCGTCGATGTTGGTCGCGAGATCATCGTTGACGGCGTGTTTTCGATCCCCGGTGAGGATACCGAACAGGTTATCGAAGGCTTGGAAAACGAATTTCCGTGGCGAGCGTCGATCGGGCTTTCCGAAATGCAGCTCGAACGCGTAGCGGCCAATCGAACCGTCACTGTAAACGGAATCGAATTCCAGGGGCCAATCTTAATCGTTCGCTCGTCGCATTTGGACGAAGTGTCGTTCGTGACCATTCCCGGCGACTATGACACCGGCGCGTTTCTGGCGCACCGGTTGAAGCAATCCGCAACCGATTCCACCACTCAGGAAAACGCTGTGAACTTTTCACAATGGCTCGCCGCGAAAGGCATCAACGAAGCAACCCTCCAAGCATCGCGCTTGCAAACTCTGCACAAAGAATTCAAGGCCTCACTACAGGCCAACGGTACGGCGACAGCCGTCGAAACGCCTCCCGCCGAATCGGAAGATGAGCCGACCGAATCGGACGATGAACCAGCGGCAATCGAAACCGCAACTCCCACCGAGCAACCGGCCGCCACGGCAACCGCGACCGCATCACGGCCCCACAACGTGCCGTCGGCGCCGGTTGCAACCAATCTGAACGGCGCAGCCCCATCGATTGACCTGGCCGCACATCGCGCCCAGCTTGCCGACGAAGAGAACCGCGTCCAAGCGATTCGCGCCGTCGGAGAATCGATCGGCAATCCCGAGATCGAATCCGGCGAACGCCTGGTCGCACACGCGATCCGCAATGGCTGGTCTGTTCAACAAGCCACACTCGCCGCCCAACGCGGCCGACGCCCAGCTGCCCCGGCCATCCACACGACCAGCGAAACGGCCCGCACCTCTGTCGGTGCTGTCCAAGCGGCGATGATGCTCCGTGCCGGGCGGCCAATCGACCGCGTCATGCCACACTCGCCTTACGTGTCGCCGTGGTTGACCCGACCGGTGAACGATCCCGAGCGTGATCGCATCATGAACGACGCGCAAGCGTTGCGTGGCGGCACGATGATGGACTTCGTTTCGCAATCGCTGATCGCTTGCGGTCACACGCCGCCATCCGGATTCAACCGCCACGCGACTTTGCGGGCCGGTTTTTCAACCGGATCGATCGCCGCCGTTTTCGACCAATCCGTTGGCTCGATCGCCCTGACCGCTTATGCCGAGGCCGGCAACTTCGCAACGGGTTGGACGTCCGAGAACGACGCTTTGAACCTGCTGCCACATGAACGACCGCGAATGCAAGCGGCTCAAGACTTGTCGTTGCATCCCACTGGCGGCCAGGCCGACTCGGCACACCGCTCGGCAACCAGCGAAACCGTTCAAGTGGATCGATTCAGCCGATCGGCCAAGATCGACGAAAACGACTTCATTAACGACCAATTCGGGCTCCTTGCCGAAACGCCGCGTGACTTTGGCCGCGCCGCCGCTCGCCTGGTTCCCGGTTTGGTCGCCGCCGTGCTGCTGCGTAACGGTACTCTCAAAGAGACCACGCGTGCCCTGTTCAACGCGACCGACAATACGTTGCAAACCGGCAAGCCGCTTACCAAAGCAAACTTGCAAGCCGTTCGAGCCGTGCTGGCACGAATGAAAGACGGCGACGCAACGCTGAACTTGCCGGCGACGCACTTGATCGTCCCCAGCGAACTCGGTGACCTGGCGATCCAACTGACCCGATCGGCCGTGATCTCTGCCGATGCCGGCGACGGTTCGATGAACCCGGTCTATATGCGAAACATCGCACCGGTCGAAGAGGCACGACTGGACAACGGCATGGTCGATCCCCTGTCGCTGACAGGCACGGTTCTCGCCGGCTCGACGTCGTCTTGGTATCTGGTATCGGCCAGCGGCAAGACGATCGAAGTGCAGTATCTGCAAGGCACCGGGCGGCAACCGATCGTCGAAGTCGAATCCCTGACCGGGAACGGCGAATTCGGTGTGATCATTACGGTGAAACACTTTGCCGGTGCTGCCGGAATCGGAAGCAAGTCGATGATTCGTGTCGACGCCGCCTAACCATTTACCGACCATTCACCCTCCCGCGACGCGGGAGGGTGATCCGTAGGTCACGCGCGGCGTGACGCT
>JAGQPO010000321.1 GCA_020426665.1 Planctomycetales bacterium | reverse complement strand
GGTCGCACATCTCGATGCCGGTGTCACCAACCTTGTTAAACCCGAACGGGCTGCCGACAAAAAACTTGAACCCTTGTTCTTGTCCCGCCTTCAACTTCGATTCCGTTTTGTGAAGTCGCGTCAGTTCGGGCTTGGGGTCGAACGTGTCCATCTGGCCCGGTCCGCCTTCCATGAACAACATGATGACGTTCTTTGCTTTTGCCGGCATCATCGTCGGTTTGGGAGACAACGGCGAACGGTCCGAGGAAGTCGTCCGCAAGTCTTCTCCATGCAGCAGCGCCGAGAACGCGACGGATCCCAGGGACGCGCCGAGACCGAATAACGCATTTCGTCGTGTGAGATTTGTATTCACTTTTTCTTACCTTCGTTTTTGCATTACTCGACATACATGAATTCGTTCGTGTTCCACAGCAGCAGACACATGTCCGCCAATGCACGCGTCTGGGCCGAGACGTCACTTGCCTTCTTATCCATTTCGTATTGTTCAAATACCGGCAGTATTTCTTCGTACTCGAACACTTTGCCCGAAAACTCTTCGACCAGCGAACGGGTGATGCGGGTGGGATACTGGATGGCCTTCGGACTGACGCCCTGGTGATACCCGCGCATGTCTTTGACGTAACGTTCCAATTGTTCCTGTTCGCCCGATGATGCATCGCGACCGAATGTCAATCGAAACGCTCGATTGATTTGCAATGGCAAATCTTTTTGTTCGCTTTCCAAGCGGACGGCCATTGCGATCGACCGATCGGTCATCATTGCGCTGTTCAGCAGAGAAAACACCTGCGGCGTGACGGAGGCCGATTCACGCAACTCGCATGATTCGTTCGGATTTGGCTGGTTAAATAGTTCGGTGAACGGATCCGCCATGCCTCGCACGTGGTAAGCATAGACCGTTCGACGATTACGCTGATCGGCTTTCGGCGAGGGCTGGTACGACGGAGCGAGTGAGAATTGAATCATTCTCGGTTGCAACGCGACCTCCATGTTGATTTCCGGCTTGATCGGAACTCCACCATCACTATCGATTAGTTCGCCCGTGATCAAAAGAATCGAATCTCGCAATTCTTCCGCGCTTAATCTGCGACGCGGGAAATGTGAAAGCAAACGGTTGTTCGGATCGGTTTTGGCTAATTTATCGGGATCTGGCACGATGGCCGATCGGCGATAAGCATCGGACATCATGATCATGCGGTGCATTCGCTTGAACGTCCATCCGTTTTCGACGAAGTCGTCGGCCAGGTAGTCCAGCAAATCAGGGTGTGACGGCTTGGCTCCCTTGGCGCCAAAGTTGTTTGCATTGGCGGCCAAGCCGACGCCGAAATGATACTGCCAGACACGGTTGACGACCGATCGAATGGCCAACGAATTTTCCGGATGTGCGATCCACTTTGCCAATCCCAAACGGCGTCCGTCGACGTCGGAGGTCAACAGGTACGGATCGTCAGTTTGATTTTCATCGCCCGACACACGGGCCGGCAATGCGACTGCACTTAGAACGCCTGGCAGCACCTTGTCGCCGAGAGCCGTGAGCGCTCCGCCGATCAAAATGTGGCTTACAACTTCTTCACCGTTCTTTTTCGGCTTGCCGATCCTGAGCTTCCGGGCGCCGTTCCATGCAAGATCAGCGGTAGGCGCGTTGTAGACGCTTTGCGCCATCGGTTCGTATCGTTCCAGACGTCGATTCCAAATCCACTCGTCTTGCTCACGGACTTTTAACTGTCCTTGTTCGACGTAATCCAGCCCGACGTGTCGTTCCGGTTTTTCTTCATCGGGAAGATCTTTTCGATCTTGTTCGTTTTTGTACGGCAGGGAATGTTCGTCGAACCACTTTCGCGCCGCGGCTTCACGTTTCTCAACCAGCTTGTTCTTTTCGGAAACGGCGAAGTCAAGCATCTTTTGAACGTGCTTTCGTCCTTCTTCGAAACCGTCCTTTGTTTCACTGGGAAGCAACGGGACATTGCGTTCTGCCATGTGCGTTGTTGAGAACGCCGAATACATTCGGTAGTAATCACGCGTCGGGATCGGATCAAATTTATGATCGTGACATTTACAACATCGCATGGTGGTCGACAGAAACGTTTGGCCGGTGATATTGACCAAGTCATCCAAATAGATTTGTCTCGCTTCGTCGGCTTCAACCATGGCGTTGTCCCACGGCCCCAGTCGCAAGAAACCGGTAGCGACCAACCACTCGGCTTCCTGGGGCGTGTAGTCGCCGCCAAGCCGAGTTTCTTTGACGGCATTTGCATCGCCACCGCTGCGGGCGAGCACCGATTGGTCGGCCAATTCGTCACCGGCAATTTGTTCAACGACAAATTCGTTGTAGGGTTTGTCGTTGTTGAAGGAACGAATCACGTAGTCACGATAACGCCACATGTTTGATCGCTCGTAATCATTCGACATCCCTCCGGTATCGGCGTAACGGGTGACGTCCAACCAATGTCGTCCCCAATGTTCTCCATATCGATCACTGGCCAGCAACCGATCAACCAGGGTCGCCCATGCCGATTCGCTGTCGGTTTCCCATGCTGTTACAAAGGCGTCGACCTGGTCAGGAGTCGGTGGCAGTCCCGTCAAATCCAGCGTCGCGCGACGAATCAGTGCCTGGGGCGTCGCTTGTGGAGCGACCTGCAATCCAGATTGTTCAAGTTTTGCATTGATGAAGAAGTCAATGGCGTGATCCGCGGGGACGTCCTCCGGCAATTCGTCGGATTTCTGTTTTAACTTTGCCCAAGCCCAAAGGTCCGCCGGCTGATAGCGTCTGTCGGTCCATTGCTGTGACGTGCCGCCGCTGGTCGTAAACAGAACACCGTCCTTGGTTGCCGATTGCTTGCGTTCCTGGTCACGATAACGTTGCTGAGTCTTTTCGTCCGGCCACGGAGCACCGTTCTTGATCCATGTGCGGAACAGATCGACCTGTTCGTCGCTCAGACGATCATTTTCTTTCGGAGGCATTTCAAGGCCTTCCCACGCTATCGCTTCGATCAACGTGCCTTGGTCGGGATGTCCGGGCACGATCGACGGCTCTTCTGATTCGCCCCCGCGCAACAGGTTTTCGCGACTGGTAACGCTGAATTCGCCTTTGATGTCATCCGCCTCCCCGCCGTGACAGCCCAAGCATTTGTCGTTCAACAGCGGCAAAACCTTCAGCACGAAATCACGTTCTGCTGATTCTGAATCTGACGACGTCGACTCATTCACCACGGCATCGTCTGCGCGAAGCATGCGAACCGCGAACAGTCCGATCGCGATCGGGATGACGACGAATGGGACGATCCAAGAGAGTATTGACTTCATACCGATGGGCTTATGGCTCATTGGGGTTTCCGGCTAGAAATAAATTTGAAACTTCGTCCGCTGAAAGGGCGCCCGAGAAGATTGCGAATTCGTCGACGCAGCCGTTCAGGTTTCGGACCACAAACGTGGCATCGGTTCGGTACATCGGCTCGCTCCAATTGCACACCGACGCGGCACCGATCTTGATCGAATCGACCAACAACTTGTCCGGGATCGCCTGGATACTGATGGGGTTTCCGTTGACGAAATGAGTGACCTGTTTTTGATCAACATCATAAACGGTGGCCAACATCATCCACTGGCCGCTCATCGACGTGTCCCAGAAGGGCTGCGAGTAAAACACTTGTTGCTTGAGTTCGCTTTCGGTCAAGCCGTCGTTGCTGGGCGGCTTGACGGAAAAGAACATCCGGCCGTCATTCATGATTTGCCAGTGCGGCTCACGACCTTCGTGGCCGTCGGTCAAGAACAACGAGTTGTACCATCGGTCCAGGCTATTGATTTTAACCCAACACATCATCGTCAATCCACGGTGCTGGCCGGGAACGACGACCCGCACGCGGCTGCCCATCGGGCTGAAATCAAGTGCGCCGCCGGTTCGTCCCCAGCGATCCTTGGTCCGTGCCGCGGCAACGATCGCACCGTCTCCGGCAACACCGTCTCCGGCAACCGAAACGTCGGACTGAATCTCTGTTCTGTTCGTGGCGGATGCTCGATTGACCAGGGTCCGCGACCATCCTTCGTCGGGATCAACCAAGTAGTGTGCCACCAGTCGCGGATCTTGTTGCAACTTTTGGATCGACTGCTGCCACGATTGGAATTGCCGACTTTGGCGTTTTGCCAACGCATCCTGAAACGCCTCGGGCGAAACCAAGTCCACTTCGCCGCCATTTGACGGCGTCACTGTTCCGTCGACAGCCAACCGCATGCCTTTTCCTACCTGAATCCTTTGGGCCTGTGCACCGAGCGGCCTTAATTCGACTTCGCCGTCAACGACATTAACATTGGATTGATCTTGATCGACATCGATGGTGAACTCGGTGCCCAGATCGACGACTTCGCCGCCGCTTGTTTTTAGACGAAAACCGTGCGCGGGTTCTGGGACGTGGGCCCGTGCGCGTCCCTGTCGCATGCTGACCTGCATCGGCGAGTCAATTGAAAAGATCGCGTCGCCTTGGATCACCATCTGAACTCCACTGAAAAGTTCGACGTGAACCAAACCGGAAACAAGATGCAATTCACCTTCGGGCAATAGTGCGCCGCTGTTGATCGGGGCGCCGTCCCAGACCGCGTCGGATTGACCACTCAAAACTGCGAACCCGGTAGCCGACGGTTCGGTATCAACCGTCAATGAATTTGCGACATCGTCGATGTCGTTTCCGGGGTTTGAAAGAATAGTAACCATGGCGATCAAACCCGCGGCGATCGCCACCAGGATTCCCGCCAACCACAACGTGCCTCGTGATATTTGGTCGGGTGCTTTCCGTTCAGACCGGTCAACGGCGGCGGGCAATTCAAATTTGTACTCCGATGCAGCTTCCTCCAGCAACAACTCCATTTGAAGGCGTTTGTAATAAGCCTGGCGGACTTCCGCACCGACAACCAATTCGGCTTCCAATCGAATGAAGTCCGCTTCGCTGATTTCGCCGTCCAGCAGCGCGTCCAACAGGGTGGTTTGCTCTTCGGGCGTCATTGCGATTCTCCCGCGGCGAGCAAGCGGCGTTCGATACATTCGGCCAGCGTGCTGCGAAGGCGATGCAACGTCACTTTCACTCCGCCGACCGATCGACCGATCCGGTCGGCAAATTCGGCGAGCGGCTCCTGTGACGCGTATCGCCGCATCAACAACTCGCGGCTTTCCGGCTTCAGCCCTTCCATGCACTGACGCAATGCCGCTTGACGCTCGGCAAGGTCATCATTCATTTCAGCCAATTCCGACGCCACGGTCTGCTCAAGTTCACTAGAAAACTGCAGTCGTGCATCGCGGGCCTGGCGCTTTCGATGGTTCAGGACTTCGTAGCGGGCGATTGACATCGCCCATGCCTTGAAATTCGTTCCGGGCTCAAATTCGCCCCGTTTTTCCCAGATCTTCGCGTTCGTCTGCTGGATCACGTCCCCCGCCGACGCGTCGCCATGCATCAGCGAACGGACATACAGCCGCAACGGCAACTGACACTCGGTCAGCAGTCCGACAATCACAGAGTCATCCGCGGCCGTATCGCCGCCAAGATGGTTTTCACGGTCGTTTTCCACAGGTTCCATACTAACCAAATGCCGACAGGGCCACGAAGGTTAACACGATTCTCGAAAAAAGCTGGCGCGGGCTACTCCGCATCGGTGCCCTACTCTGCGGGAACGCGATACGGAATTTGATGTTCAACCAAAAGCTTGCCCGCAAGCGATCAAATTAAAGCGGGATGCCTATCGGTTCAGGTTCGCTTGAATCGTCCTTTGGGGGCGCTGACGACACGAAAAGCATTCAACTGGACGCCTTCTTCGACCAGGCGTTCGGACTGAACCGTCGGATTACAGGGGGGCAGATGGCCGCTACTGTAGACCACTCTCCACCATGGCAACGTGTCCATCGACTGGGACAACATACGACCGGCGGCTCGCGAGGCGCCCGGACGACCTGCCGCTGCAGCGATGTCCCCGAAACTGACAACTTCTCCACGTCCTAAATTATTGACGGCGGCTGCCATCTGCTGTTGAAATTGAGTTAGCATGGAAGGTCCCGAATCACTTATTCCGCTCGCTAAAGATTATCGCAGGTAACCGCCGTGAAACGACGTGACTTTGTCGCCGCCAATATGCTTTTAGCCGCCGGTGCCGCGTGCACCCCGACACAGATGCTTGCCGGTGACGGTTCGGACAGCGGGGGCAAGATTCGACAATCGATCATGGGCTGGTGCTTCAAACCGATGGATATGTTGAAGCTTGCCGCCCATTGTAAGCGGATCGGATTGGAGGCGATGGAAGGGATCGGTTCCGAACTTTACGATTCCGTCACCGGCATGGGACTGAAGATCTCGCTGGTCAGCAGCCACGGTTTCGCCACTGGCCCACTGGATACCGACAACCATGCCGTCGTTGAAAAGAAACTGCGCGACGGAATCGACTTGGCGGTCAAATACGGCGCCCCAAATGTGATCACTTTCACGGGGATGCGCAAGGCCGGGATCAGTGACGCGGCAGCGCGAAAGAATTGCTTGGATTGCTGGAAACGAGTCGTGCCATACGCCGAGGAAAAAGGCATCGGTTTGGTGCTCGAACATTTGAACAGTCACGCACACTTGAATCCCGATGGGACCGTCCATCCGATGAAGGGGCATCCCGGATACTGGGGCGACGACATTCACTTGTGCGCCGAATTGGTTAACGAGATTGGCAGCGAAAAATTTAAACTGCTGTATGACATCTATCACGTTCAAATCATGAACGGTG